>JBDTSD010000087.1:0-17705 GCA_039931355.1 Ginsengibacter sp. | reverse complement strand
GCGTAAGAGTTCCCGGACTATAGCTCGCATTGGTGGCACCTGCAATATCCGTCCACGTAATAGTACTGTCTTTACTTTGTTGCCAGAGATAATTATAATTGCCATTGCCACCAGTTGGTAAACTGCCCGTAATGGTTGCGGGAATACTATTGATGCAAACAGATTGGTTACCTGAAATAGTATTATTTGCGATGGTAGAAACTACAACCTGAACAGTATCATTCGAT
Source organism: Ginsengibacter sp. (assembly GCA_039931355.1). Lineage (GTDB taxonomy): Bacteria > Bacteroidota > Bacteroidia > Chitinophagales > Chitinophagaceae > Ginsengibacter. Next base: position 17,478 of record JBDTSD010000087.1, on the reverse strand, counting down.
GCTAAACATGCTCCATTGCTAATGTTCCATCTGAAATTGTATGTACCTGAAACTAACCCCGTGACTGTTGTTGACGACAGTGAAGAATCAGTAGTAACCGGCAGCCCTGGCCCGTTTATGAAAAACCACTGACCAGTTCCTGTTGATGGAAAATTGCCTTTGAGTGTGGTTGAAGAGACGCATATAGTTTGGTCAGCACCCGCATCGGCAACAGTCGGGCTGTCATAAATTGTTATTCGTATGGTATCAATATTTGGACTACAATTGCTGAAATTTATTGTCCACGTAAAAGTATAAACGCCCGGAATTAAATTATTGACTACTGATATAGCAGACGCCATATTTGCAATCACAGGAGTATTAGGCCCGCTGATAAAAGACCATTTGCCAATACCTATCGCAGGTGTATTCGCCGCGAAAGTTGCTACTGTATCCAGGCATAATTGCTGGTCAGGGCCGGCATTTGCTATTGATGGCCCACCAGAGATTTTTATAGTTACGGTTGATGAATCTGCACAGCCTCCGTTAGAAATTTTCCATTGGAAAATATACGTGCCTTGCACTAAACCGGTAATGGTCGTTGAAGGGGAGGAGGGTGATGTAATTGCAGGTGTATTCGGGCCACTTATCACCGACCATTTGCCATTTGCAATGCCAGGTGAGTTAGCCGACATGGCTACACTACTTCCACAAAGCGTAGTGTCAGGCCCGGCATAAGCGAGCACAAGGGTATCAACTATTAACTTTTGAACAGATGTGCTTGTGCCGCATTCGTTGGTAACACCAACGGTAATGGTGTACATGCCAGCATTCGCATAACTTACCGGTGGCGGATTTGCTAAATTGGACGAGGGTGTACTGCTACCCGGAAACATCCAGTTATAGCTCGCACTGCCGGTATAACAGCTAACCGTGTTCGAAAAACCAAGTGGCTGATTTTGGCAAACACCTGCATTAGCCGGTAATGAAATTGACGGAACACCTTTTACAACAACATTTTTTACCATTTGATTGAAACAGGCACGGCCAGGGCTGTACGCAAATAACTGTATTTGATAAGTTCCGGGGCTTGAAAATTTAAAATGCGGATTAGCTGATGTATCACTTGTACCATCAACATAGGTATAACTTGATGTGTTTGGAAAGCAGCCTGCCGCGGGAGTATATTTAGTAACATACCATTCGTACATATTTTTTCCGCAGTATTCTGTAGAAGGCGTGTATAGCACAGTATCTGTCAGGGATGCACATAACGTATCACTGCTAAAAGAAAAATTTATTTTAGGGAGCGGATTAACGCAAATTGATTTGGAAATAGAATCAATGCCGCATTTATCACTGCCGCCTGTTTTTAGCTTTACAGTATAGCTGCCCGGGTTAATAAAGCGTAGGTTTAAAACGGAACTGCCTGCCGTCCACGTGGAAGGGACAGAGCTATTATTGTAATTGCCCAGCGAACCCGAAACAATCGTCCAATCTACATTTTGTACACCGGGTGTTATTGACCACACAGATTTTCCCAGCACACACAATCCTGCCTGGTTTATAAAATTATTGGCGCTTATGTCAGTGATCGTAGTAGTTTGATTCACACACAATGTATCCTTTGCAATATTGAAATTGGCCGAAGGGGTTTGTGATATTTTTATCGGGCTGATGGTACCCCGAACGCCTGATATGCTGCATGGATTCGTTATCAGAACAGATACAGTAAAGGCATTCGAATTGTTTCCTCCAACACCGCAACTTGGATTATTGAATTGGTGCGAAAAGCTTGCAGGCGGAGGCTGGTTATAAACGGTAACGGGGGTTCCGTCATCTACCGAGAGGTAATAAAACGTACCGGCGGGATTTGTAAATACCGCATCTAAAAATGGAAACGAAAGTACAGTGCCCGTGCATCCTGATAATTGATTGTTATCAGTACCTATGCCACCATAAGGCGCATCTCCTACAAACACTCCGTAAATGGTAGTGTCAGGACACCCATTTATACCAGTGAATATAAACTTGAGTGTATAGTTACCCACTTCATACAAATGATTAAGAACCGGTGGGAATGTAGGGGAATCAAAATCCGCGGCTGTGTCACCCCAAATAATTTTGTAATTAGAACTTGATGGATAAGCGGATTGATTGGTAAAGGAAAATAACGATGCCGTAGTACCACATTGAGTAAAATAGATAGTGCCCTGGAAAGGAATTTGTCCCGTACCGTCCAGCGTAGGCCCGGGAACCTGCTTTATCGTTACTTGTTGCGTGGTTGAATCTTTGCAGCCTGTGCTGTTTGTCGCCACTAATTTCACTGTAAAGGTTTGCGTACCATTTCCAGGATTGCCTTTAAATTTATGGACTGCTGAAACAGCACTTGTGGCGACCATATTATTAGCGCCGGAGTTCGGATCACTAAATTGCCATACATAGCTTAAGCCCGTTCCTGATGAGGTGCTGGTAAAAGTGATTGGTGTGTTGCCACATTGAGTAGCGGATGGGGAAAAGGTAAAACTTGCCACGGGTACCGAAGCAATGATTACTACCACAGGACCCAGTGTATCGACAGCAGCTAATCCTCCTAACACAACGGAATAGGAGCCCGCCGCAGATATGGTATATGAAACAGACGTAGCATTTACTATACGTGAATTATTTTTTAACCACTGAAAAGTTGTGCCCGGTTTCGGCCCGGTTACAGTAAGAATTTTTGATCCGCCGGGACAGAGTGCTAAAGGCCCGGCAGGGCTAATAGTTTGCCCACGCACAATTCCTGATAGACATACAAATATGAATACGGATAAAAGTCTTCTCATTTTTACAGTGTGGAAGGTGTCCTGGATAATTCTATTACAATATAATAATCTTTTTCTTTATCAGCCGTGGCGGTTTAATATACTTTTTCAAAAATTTAAAAGGAGATCAGGATTACTTACCCTTTGTTTTAATGAAAGGGCTCCTGTGTCCAGAACTGCTTTAGCTTACAAAAACAACAAGAATAAGCACGAAAGATTTTTCCCTTCGCTGCTTAGGTTTATTTAAGTAAAATAATCAGAGGGAATTTTTTACAAATATTTTGTGTAAGTAAGATTGCTATTAGCCTGGCTCTGTTTACGTGGCTTACTGTCTTTGATGCTGTAGATAACGAACAATATAGTTATGTAAATCAATACCAGCCCACATAAAATGGCGATCACTCTCATAGGATTTTTTTTCATCCATTTTAATATTTTCACAGAAAGCTTCGTTTTCTTTTTAGAATGTTTTCTGTGCCTTTTCCTTCTATGGGTACCTGGCTGCTGGGGATTATTTTCATTTATAGGTGTGAGCTCTTCCAAGGGAGTTACTGTTTCCGGTGATTATTCTTTTATTGTAATTATTCTAAACAAAGATATGAAAGAACCATACCTGCAAAAAATAGCTGATGCGCTAATTAAATTATTTCATTTCACCACTGCTCCCTGGTCAATCCAGCAGCGAATAATATTGCGTTCTTCCTGTGTCATATTTGTTTTATTATTCAGCGGCATTGTCTTGGTTAAAACAGCACGCTGCATAATTTTATCTTTATATTTTACAAGTTCGGCTGGCGTATCATACATCACGCCATTGGGTGCGGCGCTTATGGTAATATCTGTTGGGTGAGAAGAATGGCAACTAATGCATCGTTGTTGAAAGATCGTGTTCACCTCTGCAAAACTAATTTCAGCTTTACATTCGGTTGTCTCTTTTTGCGGAGCGCTAACAAAACAAGTCGCCAAAATTATTAAAACAGAAACCGGCATAACCCAAATGCTCAACTGGCCCTTTTCCCTGAGATTGAGATAATGCTTTACACCGGCTGTTCCCAGCGTTAAGGCTGCAAGAACCAACCAGGAATTTTTATTTCCATACGTGCCCGGAAAATGATTGCTGATCATTACAAACAAAACAGGTAGGGTAAAATAATTATTATGCAATGATCGCCGTCCTGCATTTTTGCCTAATTCCGGATTGAGTGGCTTGCCTTCTTTTGCTGCTTTTACCATTGCTTTTTGTGCAGGAATAATTACAAAAAAAACATTGGCCGCCATGATGGTTCCGAGCATAGCGCCAAAATGTATGTACGCTGCACGGCCACTGAACACATGCGCATAAAACCAGGCGAAGCCCATGGCAATGATGAAACCCAATAGGGCAAACCATACCCCCTTTTTTACCAAAGCAGTTTTACAAAGAATATCGTAAATCAGCCAGCCTGCAATAAAAGAACCAACGCCAATAGCGATGCCTGTTGCAGGTGTTATATCAAGAACTTCTTTATTTATTAAAAATTCTTTTGCATTAAAATAATACACGACGAATAGTAAACAAAAGCCCGACAGCCAGGTAAAGTAGGCTTCATACTTAAACCAGTGTAAATGTTTGGGAATCTTTTTAGGTGCGATCTTATATTTTTCCAAATAATAAAAGCCACCTCCATGAACAGCCCATAAATTACCGGCAAGTTCCTCCCTTACATTCTCTGTTCTGTTTAAAGCATTCTCCAGAAAAACAAAATAAAACGAAGCGCCGATCCAGGCAATACCAAAAGTAATATGCGTGAGCCTGATGATAAGATTCAGCCAATCCATCATGTGCGCTTCCCAGATAGAGCCTTTAAGAAAAACATATACACAAACGAGCATTGCAACGATAGTCAATACCAGTGCAGCATACACGAAGCCTTTTGATAATATTACATTTTCTTTTCCCGCTTCATCGTCAATATTTTCATTGTCAAATCGTATGGGATGTACTTTCTCAAATGCACGAAACTTATACGTCATCACAACCAGGAAAGCAAGAATAATCAACAGGATAAAAAAAATAACAGCCGTCAACATGTAAACAAATAATTTTTATTAATCCTCTTGTAAAACAATGCAGGATTGGATATTTATGTATTTCTAAAAAGACAATTTAGAATTTTGTTTTCTATTTTTATTGATTGATTTTTCATTCAGCGGATAAAATGACCGGTAAAGCTTTACATAGTACAAGAGTGATTGTAAATGGAGAAGTGGTTGATGCGACTATTTTTATAAGTGATGGAAAAATTTCAGAGATAGTAGATGGAATTCCTGCAAATTATTCCGGGGAAATAATTGATGTGGGAGGTAAAATAATTATGGCAGGCATTATTGACCCGCATGTACACATCAATGAACCCGGAAGAGAAGATTGGGAAGGATTTGATACAGCAACGAAAGCCGCAATAGCAGGAGGTATCACTACATTAATTGACATGCCGCTAAATGCATCACCGGTGACAACCACGGCAAAAGCATTCGATGAAAAGATTGCATCCACGAAAAATAAATTGCATACCAATTGTGGCTTTTGGGGCGGCATTGTTCCTGGTAATGAAAACGAAATTGAGAAGCTTATTGAAAAAGGTGTGTTTGGTTTCAAAGCTTTCCTTACACATTCAGGCATTGATGAGTTTCCGAATGTAAATGAAGAAGATCTTCGAAAAGTAATGCCCGTTATTGCAAAGCATAATTTGCCATTGCTCGTTCATTGCGAACTTGATACTTTTAAAATCGAAACGACAGGTGATAATAAATCTTACAAAAACTATTTGTCATCACGTCCAAAAAAATGGGAAGATGATGCAATCGCGCTAATGATCAAATTGTGCGAAGAATACAATTGCCGTACACATATCGTTCATCTTTCATCTTCAAATTCAATTGAGCAAATTGCGATGGCAAAGCAAAAAGGGCTGCCGCTTACGGTTGAGACCGGCCAGCATTATTTGTTCTTTAACGCTGAAGATATTCCTGATGGTGCACCACAATTTAAGTGCGCTCCGCCCATTCGGGAAAAAGAAAATAATGATCGTTTATGGCAGGCGCTCAAAGATGGCATTATAGATTTTGTAGCCACAGATCATTCTCCCGCTACGCCTGATCTAAAGGAAATAAATAGCGGAAACTTTATGAAAGCATGGGGAGGTATTGCATCTTTGCAGTTCGCTTTACCCATATTGTGGACGGAAGCAAAAAAAAGGAAATGCGCTGTAGCTGACATAGCAAAATGGCTTTCTGAAAACCCGGCGAAACTTTTAGGGTTGCAAGATCATAAAGGAAAAATTGTCGTTGACTATGATGCAGACCTTGTAGTATGGGATGATGAAAAGGAATTTATTATTACAGGGGAAATCATTCAGCATAAAAATAAAATAACCCCCTATATCAACAAAACTTTGAGTGGTATTATAGAACAGACTTATCTTGCCGGCCGAAAAGTATTTGAAAACGGAAATTTTTCAGCCTTGAATAAAGGAAAAGTTATTTATAAAAATTAATAAAAGCCATAGCAAAAACTACCCCATAACAAATGAAAAATTATAAACAACGGGCAGAAAATATTGAAGCAAGAATACAGGAACTTGCGCAATACAGTGATGAGCAGGATTGCCTTAGCAGAATTTTTGGAACAAAAGCGTCTATGGCATGCCGTGATAAAATTGCCGCCTGGATGAATGAAGCCGGACTGCAGACTTATATTGATAATGTAGGAAATGTAAGAGGAAGGTTATTATCAGAAATGGAAGATGCAAAAACTTTTGTAATTGCTTCCCACTATGATACTGTGATTGATGCGGGTAAATATGACGGTCCGCTGGGAATATTGATCGGCCTGGATCTCATGGCAAATCTTATTAAGGAAAAAACAGATCTTCCTTTTAATATTGAGGTTATCGCGTTTAGCGATGAAGAAGGAGTGCGCTTTCACACAGCCTATTTAGGAAGCAAAGTTGTTGCGGGTAATTTTAAAGAAGAATTGCTGCAAACAAAAGATGATAATGGAATTTCATTAGAAGAAGTTTTGCAGGATAATCATTATGATGCATCGCAACTTTTACAGGACGCTATACCGGCAGAAAAGTGGCTGGGGTATTACGAAATTCATATTGAACAAGGCCCTCTTTTATATAAAGATGATATTGCCGCAGGAATCGTAACTGCCATAATCGGGCAACGAAGAATTACTATCGAGTTCACTGGCGAAGCTGGCCACGCCGGCACGGTGCCGATGAAGATGCGTAAAGATGCATTGTGCGCCGCTGCAGAATTTGTTCTGGCCGTCGAGCGATATGCCTCTGCTAAAAAAAGTAACATTGTTGCGACAGTTGGTAAAATAGATGTACAACATGCAGCCAGCAATGTTATTCCCGGCAAGGTAACGTGCAGCCTGGATATCAGGAGCGGAAGCAAGAAAAAATTATCAAAGGCTTATCAGGAGATCAACGAGTTGTGTGAAGATATTTGTACGTTCAGGAAAGTATATTTTGATTGGAAGCTTATACAGGAAAATAATTCTGTAACATGCGATGATAAGCTTGTAAAGCTTTTAAAGAAATCAATTAAGCAAAAAGAAATGGAAGTGGTGGAAATGGAAAGCGGCGCGGGGCACGATGCCATTGAAATTTCAGCAGTGGCGCCTGTATCAATGCTTTTTGTAAAGTGTTTCGAAGGCATTAGCCATAGCCCTTTGGAAAAAGTAGAAACAAAAGATATTGCTACAGCATTAGATATATCAGATAATTTTATTGGTCATTTAATTCAGTCTGTTACAAAATCAGCAGAGAAAGAATAAAGAAACAGTAATGGAGATATCGGCGTTTACAAGATCGGTAGTTAAAAGAAATCATGCGGTGATAAGCCCCGATGGCTACATCAATAGCAGGGTGCCGGGCTGGGAAAATTGCATTGTTAATGTGATCATCAATGAACAAATGGGAGCCCGTCTTACTCAAACCTTAATCACTGCTAATAAAGATTGTAGGCTATCAGGCATAACAAAAAAATCACAGATATTTTTTTATGTCGTAAAGGGAAATTGTGCTGCAAATATCAGTGATGAACAAAAGGATCTTTTCGAAGGGCAGTTCGTGTATGTACCTATTGAAAAGGAATATACATTTGATAATATAGAAGAAGGAACACAGATTCTCACATTTCATAAAGTGTATGAAAGCCTTGAAGGGCATAGAGTTCCCGAAGTGCTGTTTGGTGATGCAACAAAAGTAGAAGGCCCTTCTTACCTCGGTGATGATGCCTTACGTTTACAGGTCTTATTACCTGATGATCTTTCGTTTGACATGGCAGTAAACATTTTTACGTATGATCCCGGAGGCAATTTGCCGATGGTTGAAACGCATATTATGGAGCATGGATTATTGTATTTGCAGGGCAAGGGAATTTACATGCTGGATCATGAATGGTACCCAATAAAAAAAGGTGATTCCATCTGGATGGCGCCTTATTGCCAGCAATGGTTTACTGCTATGGGTAAAGAGCCCGCGGTTTATATTTATTATAAAAATATAAACAGGTTTCCTGCTGTTGTTTAATGTTGAATGGAAAATTTTATGACTTCAATTATCCTGCGACAGCGCCGAAGGCTAAATTTCCTCTCCCTCGGGGATGGGTTGGGGTGAGGCTTAAAAAATAAATTATGACGATTGCAGAATTTGATCATCTCAGTGATGATAATAAAAAAGAACTCCTGCATAATTGTTGCGGCTCGGCAACATGGGTGCATAAAATGCTTACGGTTTTTCCTGTCGAAGACCTTGTTGATTTGCTGGAGTACGCAGAAGAAAAATGGGATCAATGTAGCCGGCTAGATTGGCTGGAAGCATTTCAGCAACATCCTTTGATAGGCGATACAACTTCCCTGAAAGATAAATTTTACGCAACTGCAGACTGGGCACAGGTGGAGCAGGCTGGTGCGCAAGACGCGTCAGCGGAGGTATCTCAATCACTGGCGGAAGGCAATGCCGGGTATCACAAAAAATTTGGATTTATTTTTATTGTTTTTGCTACGGGAAAATCTGCCGAAGAAATGCTTGCATTGCTGCAGGAGCGTTTGCAAAATGATCCTGAAGACGAAATACAAATTGCCGCAGCGGAGCAGATACGGATCACAAAAAACAGGTTGGAAAAATTATTTTTATGAGCAGCATTACCACGCATGTTTTAGATACTGCAAAAGGGAAGCCTGCTGCAGGTATTAAAATAATTCTATTCAGAAACGAAGATAAAGATTGGCTAACTGTTGCCGGTGGCTCTACAAATACTGACGGAAGAATTACAGACTTACTTGAAAAAAATGCTATACCCGCAGTCGGCATTTATAAATTAAAATTCGAAACAAAAGAATATTTTGAAAAAGATTTAATAGAAACATTTTATCCCTTCATCGAAATCATTTTCGAAATAAAAGATAAAGAGCATTATCATGTTCCGCTGTTATTAAATCCTTTCGGATATTCTACCTATCGCGGTTCCTAACTCAATTTAAAACCGGTACACGCAGGCAAAAAAAAGTATGAACCACTAAGACACTAAGATGCTAAGTTGTACAAGACCTTTGTGAATTTTTGTGCCTTCGTGTCTTTGGTTTTTTTCTTAATAAACAACTCAAAAAGGGTTCTTAACCTAAAAAAATATTGAATGAAATTTTCTATAAAAGAAGAGGAGAAGAAAAATTTGCTGAATGAATTGCAAGCGGCGAACCTTGAATTTCAAAAAAAATATCCCGGCGACAAGCCGGAAAGGCAACCTGTGCATACCGTGTACGGAGGCGCCAATCTTTTCAAATCGGACACTGCTGTAAAAATGGGAGAGGTTGCCTTGCGCAATCTTAAAACCTATGCACCCAATTTTGTTACGCTTGCTAAAGTGTTGCAGCTACAAGGCTTTGAGCATCTTCCCCACCTTGAAAAAGATATTGAATACCTCACCCATAAATTAAAAAATATGAGGGAAGAGGAAAGGAAAAAAGAAAGTGCATGGCTTGCCTATTCTGTGTATAACAAGATTATAAAAAAACTTGAGACAGAACCGGTAGAAGATTTCAGGATTGATTTTGAAGATGGCTTTGGCAACAGGCCGGATGATGAAGAAGATGAAACCGCTGCGCAGGCAGCTAATGAACTGGCGCTTGCCATGAAGAATAAAACAGTACCGCCTTTTATTGGTATCAGGATAAAACCTTTTACAGAAGATTTGAAATACCGCGGCGTAAGAACCATGGATCTTTTTATCTCAACGCTTCTTGAAAAGACAAAAAATGTGCTTCCACAAAACTTCGTGGTGATGTTACCGAAAGTAACCATACCTAAGCAGGTAATTACTTTGGTAAAATTATTTGAGATCATAGAAAAGGAAAATAATCTCCCTGCCGGTTCTCTCAAAATGGAAACCATGGTGGAGGCTACGCAAATAATAATGGATGATGAAGGCCGCAATCCGCTAATGAAAATTATAAGAGCTTCCGAGGGACGAATGATCGCGGCGCATTTTGGAACATACGACTATACTGCATCCTGTGGCATCACGGCGAAATACCAAACAATGGATCATCCTGTTTGTGACTTTGCACATCACATGACTAAAGTTGCGCTGGGTGGTACGGGAATTTTTCTTTCTGATGGCGCAACGAACATCATGCCCATCGGTCCGCATCGTGGTGGTGATCTTACTTATGAGCAACTTACTGAAAACAGGGAGACGGTTTATAATGCATGGCAGCAAGGCTTTAAGCATACAACCCATTCTCTTGTCAACGGTTTTTACCAGGGATGGGATCTCAACCCGGCACAGCTTCCAATGCGTTACGCAGCTACGTACAATTTCTTTTTAAGCAGCTATGAAGATGCTGTTCACCGGTTAAAAACTTTTGTAAACCGTGCAGCCATCTCAACGCTTACAGGTGATATTTTTGATGATGCCGCAACAGGACAAGGCTTATTAAATTTCTTTTTAAAAGCAATAAACTGCGGAGCGATAACGGAGGAAGAAGCATTGGCAACAGGACTTACGTTGGATGAAATTCGCAGCAGGTCTTTTTATAAAATTTTGCAGGGGAAAAAAGCATTAGCGGAGCCGGGAAGTATTTGATGCGATGAAAAGTAAAGATTTAATCCTACGGAGGTTTGGAAGTTTGTGGATGGTCGCTAGAGGCATACCCTTTTTGCTTAAATTATTTTAGAAATTAGTTTAAAATGTCCACAATCATTTCATTTGTCTTTTGAATACGTCGAAAAGCATAATGATATGTTTTATACTGTATACGGGTGTTTCTAATAAAAATCTCCATTTCGTGATAGTGGGTTGAAACTTCGTGAGCCTTATTATTTATGTTTGCAACTAATGGTAAAGTCTCATACTTTCTGTTCAGAATTCGAATTGGCAAAATTAGTTTGCGGTGGGTTATATAAGGAATTACTCTCTGATTAGTTGGAATTTTTTGATAAGCTGCAATTGTATTATCTAAAAGTTTTACATACTCAAATTCCCTTTGAGATAATTTTCCTGGTTCATTCTTAGCAAATAAAAAAAGCTGTTCCCACATTTCCCTTAATTGTCTTAATGCAGCATTTCTTCTTTCTCCATGTTGGTTATATTTATCAAGAATAGGATAAAAATCATTTAATGCACGGTCACTCCAAAATTGAACGTTGGTGATGTTTTCCCAAGTTTTGTTAAATGCATGCCGTCTCAATTTTTTGTTACGCCAAAAAGCTAATTGATTTTCGAGTCCGAAGAAAAAGCATTTGAGACTTTCTTTAAAACTCATTTCCTTAAAAACAGGAATTTGAAAGAACTCAACCTTCGAATATTCCCAAGGAGAATTGGTTACAATATTTAGAGAATTAATGGTGTCTAAAAATGCTGTTTGTTGCCTTAAAACTGATTTATTTAAACTTTTGAGATTGTCTAAAAAAATCTTTCTATTAGATTTTCTCTCAAAATATTTGCTAATAATAAAAACCGTGGCGGTAATTATATAACCAAGAATAAAGATTGTAAGTGTTACAATCAAAGAGGCAGATGCGTCATGACTTATATTAAATAACCTTTCAATGAAATCTTGCATATTTTGATGTTAAGGCTGCAGGTTTTGGTAGGGTCGCATACAACGTTCGTATTCACGCAATACACGAACCTACAATTTTGTAAAAAACCGATGCATAAATATATTTGGTTTCTTTTTTGTACCTGTCCTTTACCGCGTATATATAGACTATTTACTTTTTTAAAGATCAAGAACAATTTTCAAATTTTCCTTCAGTAGAATAATCTGCTCTATACTCAACTTCCCAATTCTTTTTATAAAGCGTTTATTGTCTATAGCTCGTGGTTGGTCAACAAGAACATCACTTAATTTTGGTAACTGAGCTTTTTTTAAATGTACCCTTAAAATTTCGGCTTCCGGTTTTACGTTTGTTGTAACCGGACATATGATTGTTGATAGGTGCATTTCATTCAATAAATCTGTTTGAATAATTACGACTGGCCTGGTTTTTCCAGGCTCTGTTCCGATAGTAGGATTTAAATCTGCAAGCCAAATGTCAAACTGTTTATAATTCATCAACAAGTTTTTCAAATTCAGCCAATACTTCTGAAGAACTTTGCGCTACAAGCTTACTTTCTTTCGTAAGCTTCTTTTTTAAAACCCGTCTTTTATTAAATTGGTTGTAAAGATTAAGTGCTTCGTTTATATAGCGGTTTCTTGCAAGGTTTAACTCTGAAACTACCTCTTCAGTTTCATCAAAAATGTTGTCATCAAGCTTCAGCGAAAGAGTTTTCATGATGTTTGCTTTTTATCAAAAGTATATATAATTGGTATATACTCAAAATTTTGAAAGTGCAATAGTATCGCTGGCAAAAGCGATAAGTAAATCTATAGTTCCTCTTTAATCTTTATATTCTTATACCATACATCTGCACCATGATCCTGTAAAGCAATTTTTCCTTTTTTGAAAGTGCCAAAATCCGGCATGTCTTTAAACTTTGTACCTGCTATATTTTTTTTCCAGGCATCATCCCAAATGGTTGTGTCTAATGTATGATGATCATTCATGTAAAGATCAAGCTTGCCATTATCTGCTCTAATTTCTATATGATTCCATTCACCCGCTGGTTTTACGAAGCTGGTAGCATTCGTTGGAAAGAGTTCATAGATATCCCCCGCCTGGCTCATGTACACTTTCCCATCTTCATTTTTATCATTGTCGCAAACCTGCATTTCCGGGCCGGTGTACCAGGTGTATTTATATTTTGATGTGTCTTCCTGTACATAAAACATAATTCCGCTGTTGCCGCCTTCTGAAATTTTCCAATCGAGTTGCAGATCAAAATTTCCAAATTCATCATTGCTAACTATATCACCACCATCTTTTGTTTGCCAGTCTGCTTTTGATGACGCATCAAGGTGTAAGGCGCTGTCATCTATATTCCACGCCTTACCTGCGCTGTCTTGTCCATACGTATGCCAGCCGGCTGTTGTTTTTCCATCAAGCAATGGCATCCAATCATTTTTTGCAACCGTTCTTTCATTCTTTGTTTCGTCGGAAGATTTTTTATCAGCAAGTTTGCAACTTGCAAAGATTATTATCATAAAGAGAACGGTATATTTTTTCATTTGACCTGGGATTGACATAATTAATATTTTAATGTGCTATTAAGTTTTGCATGTTCCATCGGAACATTTCATGGGTAGAAAAAAAATACAAATTGGTGAATCGTTCCGTAGGAACGTTTTGTGTAAACAAGTTTTTTAAAGATATATTTCTCCTCGTAATCAATCTCAAACAATTTCTGCACTCTTCTTTATTCATTTAAAAATGTTTCCTTTCGATGATGAATGATTAGAAGTCGCACAAAACGTTCCTACGGAACGATGATGCTGCCAAATGAAAAGCTACCTACAAAATGTTCTTAACGGAGCAAAGACTTCTACATCAAATTCATCTTCAAAAAACCCATACATATTATCTGAACCTGGAAGTAAAACCAGCACTGTTTCCAAAAGAATTCTTGAACAATGTCAACTACCCCTGATACTTTTATAGCCCTGGTTTAATAATCTTTTTAAATTATAAATTTCCTTTTTTCATTTCGTCTACTGCGTAGTTAGTTGCTCTTGCCGTAAGTGCCATATAAAAAATTGACGGGCTTTGGTTTGCCGTGCTTGTCATGCAGGCACCATCTGTTACAAACACATTTTTGCAATTGTGAAACTGGTTCCATCCATTCAATAGCGATGTCTTAGGATCTTTGCCCATCCTGCATCCGCCCATTTCATGTATATCTCTTCCTGGTGCCCAATGATTATCATTTTGGCTAATATTTTTTACACCAATAGCGTCAAGCATTTCACTGCCCTGCGTTAAAAAGTCTTTCAACAATTTTTCATCATTTTCATCATAGTCAACATTTGTCACTAACAAAGGAATACCCCATTCATCTTTTTTATCCTTACTCAAAGCCACATGATTGGTTTCTTTAGGAACCGTTTCGCCTTGCATATACATATACATTCCCCAACCGCCCATTGTCGCCAAATTATCTTTATAAGCTCCGCCAATTTGTTCCGGAAGTTGTTCGCCATCAGCACGGTTTCTATAGCAGCCCATGAATGCCATATATCCTCCTACGAAATCCATATCATTAGAATGAAGATTTCTATAATTAGCCATCATACTTTCAGAAGGTCTGCGGCCATAAAAATATTTATCAAGGTATCCTTCTACATCGCCGCCAACCGAGCCACGGTAATTTTGAAAGCAAACATATTTACCCAACAAACCACTATCATTTCCAAAACCATTTGGAAAACGATTGGAGGTTGAGTTCATTAAAATAAGGTTGGTGTTCAATGCGGAAGCATTCATAAAAATGATCCGTGCAAAATAATCAGTTATCTCTTTCGTATTCGTGTCAATTATTCTTACGCCAACCGCTTTCTGTTTTTGCTCATCATAAATAATTGAATGCACAACAGAGAATGGTCTTACTGTTAAATTTCCTGTTTTTTCTGCCCATGGCAATGTAGATGAGTTGGAGCTGAAATAACCGCCAAACGGGCATCCGCGCATACACTTGTCTCTCGCCTGGCATTGCCCGCGTCCCTGTTGATGATGGATATCTTTGGCTTCAGTTAATTGTGCCCAGCGCCCATGAATCATAAACCTGTCCTTATATTTCGAAAGCAATTTTTGCTTCATGTCTTTTTCAGGACAGTTCATTTCGAATGGGGGAAGATACTCTCCGTCGGGCATGGCTTCCAGTCCGTCTTTGTTACCGCAAATACCGGCAAAAGTTTCAACATGCGAATACCACGGCGCTATGTCATCATAGCCTATTGGCCATTCAATACCATAGCCATATTTTGCGGGATTTATAAATTCATATTTACTCCATCGCGGGCACGCTCTTCCCCATATCAACGATTTGCCACCTACCTGGTAACCACGAATCCATTCAAATGGTTTTTCCTGCACGTATGGGTGATCGTTATCTTTAATAAAAAAATGATCAGTTGAATCATCAAAGCCTGCGGCCTTTGTGATCAATGGATTTTCTTCCATAAATTTTTCTGTCATTGCGCCCCGGTGCTCAAATTCCCAGGGAGCCATTGTAGCGGTAGGATAGTCTTTAAGATGAACAACATTCCTGCCTCTTTCAAGCACCAAAGTTTTTAAACCTTTCTCACAAAGTTCCTTCGCGGCCCAGCCGCCGCTGATTCCTGAACCAACCACTATGGCATCAAACGTATTTTTTTTAGTGCCCCCGGAATTTATATTTAACTGTAAAGAGTCGCCTGGCATATATCAAGATTTTTTAATCGTAAATGATCGTCAAGGTAAACAATTTTGTTTTTGAAGGCGCAGTAGTGATGTAGTCTTGCCAGGGAAATATTTTAATTTCCTTTTCAGTTATTTTTACGCATGAATAAAAGAACGCAAAGGTGCGAATGAAATTATGGCGATAAAAAAAGTCTGCCTCTTTACACCTTGTGCTCATTTGGGTTAAAAATTTTTTAAACATGAAATTATTAATTAGTGATCCGTATGATGAAATGTCACACAAGGCGGCAAATGACCTGTTGAATTTTATAAATGGAAAACCACATCCGTTGCTTTGCACTGCTTCCGGTGACTCACCAAAGGGTATGTATAAAGAATTAATAAAACAGGTAAAAGAAAAAAATATTGATATCTCCGGCTGGAAATTTTTAAGTCTTGATGAATGGGCCGGCATGAATGAAAATGATGAGGGTAGTTGCAGGTTTCATTTGAATAAGGATTTATTTGGGCCACTGAATGTTGCCGAAAAAAATATTATTTTTTTTGATGGCAGGGCAAAAAATTCGGAAGAAGAATGTGAGCGTATCGAAACTTTCATCAATGACCACGGAGGTATTGATGTAGCCATTGTAGGACTGGGGATAAACGGACATGTAGGAATGAACGAACCGGGTACACCCGCTAACTCACGGGCACACGTAGCCGAAATAGCCAGTACAACGCAGGCAGTAGGGCAAAAATATTTTACCAGGGAACAAAGCCTTACGCATGGCCTTACGCTTGGCATTACTTCTCTTTTAAATGCTGGTAATATTATGCTGCTGGTGAGCGGAAATAAAAAAGCTGCGGCAGTGCAAAAGATGATCGAAGAAGAAATATCCACGCAATTACCGGCAAGCCTGTTACGAAATCATAAAAGCTTTCATGTGTATTTGGACACTGCTGCTGCGTCTCAACTGAAAAAAAATAATGGATAAGAATATTATTTTAGGCATTGACATGGGTGGTACCAATATTCGCGGGGGCCTCGTGAGTGAAGATATTTTGTCGGGATTAGTTTCAAAGAAGATTAATACAAAAGGCAGTGTGGAAGAAGTGCTTGGCGAATTATTTTCTTTCGCGGATGAATTGATGAATAGCAATGTAAACTCAATCGGTATAGGTGTTCCGGGGCTGGTGAATAATAAAGAGAAGATGGTATATGATGTTGTAAATATTGCTTCCTGGAAAAAAATTCCTTTGCAAAAATTGATGGAAGAGCGTTACAACATTCCTGTACATATGGAAAACGATGCTAACTGTTTTGCCTTGGGAGAATTTTATTTTGGTAGAGGCAAAGGCAACAATTCCATGCTTGGCCTCACGATAGGAACCGGACTTGGCTCAGGGATAATCATTAATGAAAAATTGTATTCCGGCAAGAATGGAGGAGCAGGTGAATTTGGTATGATCGCTTACCTTGATCAATGTTATGAATATTATGCAAGCGGCCAGTTCTTTAAAAACGTATATAATACAGATGGAGAAGATGTTTACCTGTCTGCAAAAGAAGGAAATGTAGCAGCATTAAAAATGTATGAAGAGATGGGAACACATCTCGGAAATGCAATTAAGATGATGCTGTTTTCTTTAGATGTTGAGCTGATTATTTTAGGCGGCTCTGTGCGGTATGCATTTCCATTTTTTGAAAAGGCTATGTGGGAACAACTCAATACATTTCCATTTACAAGAGCATTGGAGCATTTAAAAATTGAAGTCTCAACTTTAGAAAATGCAGGAGTGCTGGGTGCCGCTGGGTTATGTTTGTGATCTTAAAAAAGAGGATAAATTATAGAATAAGAGTTTATCAATTTTCT
>JBDTSD010000086.1:0-17705 GCA_039931355.1 Ginsengibacter sp. | reverse complement strand
CGGCATCACCTTTTAAAAAAGCATGTAATACCTCTCCCAGGTATTTTTGAAACTCAGGCCATCCGCTATAACGCGGACGAACAAAAGCATTCGTCAATGTATCAATGGTATTGAAAAAGAAATCATGCGTAAGCCCGTTGGCAAAATCACTTTCCCATGCTATAATATTAGCAGGCTGTCCTTGTTCCGCAACATAAACTGAATTTTGAATTGCTGCACTGCAAATCCATGCAGCATATTGAGCTGCTTCGGCTAAATATTTACTTTTTGCCGATACAGCGATACCGGCTCCACCCAATACTGCATTATTAATGCCCGGAGCATTATTATAATTAAGTTTATTTTTTCTGAAGCCATCTCTTGAATAATTTGTATAACAAAAAGCCAGTGGTGAATAAGCAATATCATCATGGGTTGACATGTAATCATACAGTTGTACTGGATTCCAGTCTAAACTGTTTGCATGAAAATTATCCCGCATTCTCCCGATCAGTTTCAGCGATTGTAATCCTACCTCCCGGCTCACCAGCATCTCGTTTCCTTCCCGGATGGGTGATCCCAACTGGGCAGTGATGGTTAAGAAGGTACATAAACTATCAGTGGGGCAAAGCGCCATACCCACTTGAAAATTTTTTTTCTTCAACAAATCGTTTAATTCAAAAACTTCCGTCCAATTTTTTGGAAAGGGTGCATCTCCCAAAAGATCGGGCCGGTTTGCAGAACATTGCATGGCTGCGTCAACAGGCAATGCCCATTGTTTTCCTTTATAATTGTAACTGGAAAAACACGGAACTCCAGTCTGAATTTTCAACTCATTCAATTTTTCCTTTGGTAATATTTCGTCTAAAGGAAATAAACATTTTGTATCATAAGCATCGCCTGCATGCGGATGATCAATGATGAGCAGATCAAAACGCTCTGCCAATTCTGCAAGTGATTGATCTCCGAAATTCGTTAAGGATCTTTTTTGCCATTCAACCCTCACTCCAAATAATTTTTCATACAATGCTGATGATGCAATCAGTGGCTCGTATCCCCGTGGATGATCCCATGTAATTCCGGTTATTGTCATAATTACAGTTTTCATTTATCCAGTTGGACAGATCGTTCTCCAATGGAATTAATACGCCGTAAAGCTATTTGCCCGGAAGTGGGTTCAATTACTAAGGTTGGCCCGGCGGTCGTATCCTTCTCGAATGATCCCATGTAATTCCGGAGAGAATTATATTACTCACTTCTTTTTCTCCAAACTCTTTTGATAAAACTCCTGTATCTTCTGCTGACCTTCCTTTGATAAGTAAAAACTATTCAGTGCGGCGCTTTCCATAATTTCAACAGTCATTGCCACGCCGCCTGCGCTAAGTTGTGTAAGTTGTTTTATTGCCCGCAAACGATCGGGCTCTTTATCTGTAAACGAAGCGGCGAATTCAGTTACCTTTTCGATGAAAAAATCATTCGGATAAAGATAATTGATCAGTCCGTGCCGGTGCAGTTCTTCGGCCAGTACTGTTCGTCCCGTCATGACCATTTCATTCGCCAGGTTCACGCCAATTTTTTTGGATAGCCGCAATGTACCGCCGCCACCAGGTATCAGGTTGAGCAATATTTCAGGCAATCCCATTTTGGTGTTTTCCGCCGCAACAATCATGTCACAAGCCAATGCAATTTCAAATCCGCCGCCGAAAGCATAACCATTTATGGCAGCAATAACAGGTTTTGCATTATCTTCAATGGCGGCATAAAGTGAGCGACCTTTTGTTTGAAAATCTTCAAACTGCGCCTGTGTTTGCTGCGCATATTCTTTTATGTCGGCACCTGCCATAAAAGCTTTTCCTGCGCCGGTGATTACTGCTACACGAACCTGCCCGGTATTCGCCAAATTAATTTCTCCCAATGCATGAATGATCTCATTCATCATTTGCGCATTCATCGCATTCAACTGCTCCGGCCTGTTGAAAGTTAGCCAGGCAATTTTGTCTTTCACGTCAAATAATATGTGTTGATATTGCATGCTGCATTATTAATGTACTTATTACTGGATTGTTTCATCAACAGTAAAAACTAAATCTCATTTTTTTCGATAACAAGTTTCTCCACCGATATTATCTTTTCATCAATCAATCTATTTATACCTGGTTCATCATAACCCAACTCCTTTAAAATTTCGGGGCCATGTTCACCAATCAGGGGAGAGGGTCGTCGTATACTTCCCGGTGTTTCACTCATGGTAAATGGAACATTGGTTACTGTAAGCTTCCCGGCTTTGGGATGTTTAATCTCTACAAATGTTTTGTTATGCTGCACCTGCGGATCATCGGCTACTTCAGACTGATCATTTACCTGTGACACCCAGAGGTCGAGACCAAGCATGATCTCCAGCCATTCTTCTGTTGTTTTGGTAACTGTTATTTCCTGGATATGATAAAAGATTTCATCACGTTTATCAAAAAGCATCTGCGGTTCATTGTACTTCATCAGGGAATCATCTCCCAATGCCTCTACTAATTTTTCGAACGGGTTCATGGCAACAGCGATGTGGCCATCTTTTGTTTTATAGGCACCAAAGGGGGCAGGATTGCCGGGATGAGCAATACCGGATTCGGGACGTTCAAACTTAACGCCCATATTGTGTATCGTAAAATAATCCTGCATTTGAAAAGCAATAGCAGATGAAAGAAGGTTGGTTTTGATTTCCTGTCCCTTCCCGGTTTTCTCGCGATAATACAACGCGGCAAGAATAGCATATACACAATTGAATGCATTTACCTGGTCGCAAAGCGCAGTACCGAGCGCAACAGGCCCGTCAGATTTCTTTCCGCTTGTCATGATGGCGCCGCTTACGCTTTGCACCAACAGATCCTGACCGGGGCGTTTCAGATACGGTCCATCACTTCCCCATCCCGATGCTGAACAATAAATTATTTTCGGGTTTATCTTTTTAAAATCTTCATAGCCGTATCCCAGCCGGGCCATTACCCCGGGCCTGAAATTTTCAATAACAATATCTGCCTGCTTTACCAATTTAAAAATGATCTCTTTGCCTTCGGATTTTTTCATATCAATTGCAAGAGATCGCTTATTGCGGTTCCATGCCATAAAGCAGGGCGACTCATCGCTGGCAATCCATTTATTAAAAAAAGTCATTCCACGGTAAATATCGCCTTGCCCGTAGCGTTCAATTTTTATTACATCTGCCCCAAGATCACCCAACATTTGCGAAGCAAACGGACCCTGCAATAACTGCGAAAAGTCTAAGACCTTTATTCCTTCTAATGCCTGTTTCATTTCTAACAAATATTACACTGTTAAATTTATTCAATATATCGCGGCAATGTACATAGGCCTCCATCTACTTTGATATCTTCACCCGTTATAAATCCTGCTTCATCCGAAGCAAGAAATACAGCCGTCATCGCTACTTCAAGCGGAGTTCCCATTCTTTTCACAGCGTGCATTGCTGCACTTTTGGCAAAATAATCAGGGCCTTCTTCTGTTGCTCTTTTTTCATTCATCGGGGTAAGAATGGCACCGGGTGAAATGCTGTTGAACCGTACATTGTATTCACCAAACTGACCGGCTAATTGATTGGTCATGGAAAGGATGGCGCCTTTGGCGGCAGCATAAGCTGTCCAGTTGTGCCAGCTACGGAATGCCTGCGTCGATGACAGGTTAATTACACTCCCAGATCTTTGTTTTATCATAGAAGGCAGCGATGCTTTAATAGTTCGATATATACTTTTTAGATTTATATTCATTAGCAAATCCCAATCGGCTTCAGGCATTTCCATGATATTTCCATTAATGCCAACGGCGGCATTGTTTACAAGCACATCTATTCTTCCAAATTCATCAACGGCTGCATTGATTAAACGATTAACATCATCTGTTATGCCCACATCACACCTGATGGCACGTACAACGGCACCATCAACCTTCATTCTTTCTGCTTCAACCTTACATTTTTCTTCATCCATATCGGCAGCGATTACAATTGCCCCTTCGATTGCAAAAGCTTCACTGATGGCAAGTCCGATGCCATTTGCAGCTCCAGTGATGACCGCAACTTTATTATTCAACCTCATAATTTATGATCTTTTGATTTTTTATTTAACCAATACCTTTCAATTTCTTCGAGGCTTTTACCTTTCGTCTCCGGGATAACTTTAATTGCAAGATAAAGCGCCGGAGCAGTCATGGCCGCAAACAACCAAAATGTTCCTGCAGGTTTTAAGCTTTCGAGAAGTACCGGCGTCAACTGACCAACCAATGCGGTGCCAATCCACAATGAAAGTGTCGCCAGTGACATCGCCTTGCCTCTTATTTTAGCTGGAAAAATTTCAGAGAGCAGCACCCAGATAACCGGCCCATAAGAAAATGCAAAGCAGGCAATAAATAACAAAATAAATATTAAAAGAAGATAAGTGTTTGTGATATTAAAATAAAATAACGAACCGAGAATGACCAGGGATGCGATGATGCCGATAACACCGGCAAGCAACAAAGGCTTTCTGCCGAGCTGATCAATTTTCCATATAGCAATCAATGTAAATAATACATTTACGAAACCAATCACTACCTGGCCACCCAATGCATCAGCAATAGGAAGCCCAGCTTCTTCCAGAATTTTCGGACCATAATATATAATGGCATTGATGCCGCTTACCTGTGTAAGAAAAGCTAAAGAAATTCCTATGATCATCGCCAGCTTAAAGCCTCCTTTGAACAAAATACCAAATCCCCCTGTTTCTCTCTGAAGATTAGTTTTAATATCCCCGATTTCTTTTTTTGCTTCATCATCGGTGACAATCTTTTTTAAAATATTCAGGGCGCCGGACTCATCGCCCTTTATTGTTAACCATCTCGGGCTTTCCGGCACAAACAGTAACAAGAATAAAAACAGAAGCGCCGGCACTACTGAGGTTCCAAGCATAATTCGCCACACTTCACTCACCATAATTTTATGCACTAAGCCGGTTGTTTGCATTAAAAACTGATAATGTGATAGCCTAAGCAACCAGGCATTGCTGAAATAAGAGCAAAGTATACCCAGGGTAATTGCGAATTGATATAATGCCACCAGCCTGCCTCTTTTATGTGATGGCGATAACTCAGAAATATATAATGGAGACAACATGGAAGCAACACCGATACCGAGGCCGCCAATTAACCGGTATATCACAAGGTCAGCAAATCCTATCGCAAAAGCACATCCAATAGCAGATACACCAAAAAACAGCGCAGACAGGATGAGCATTTTTTTTCTTCCGTATTTATCACTCAAAATACCCGCAATGGAAACACCCAAAATACAGCCTACCAATGCCGAGCTTACATACCATCCTGTACCTGCTGCACCCAACTGAAATTGAGCAGTAACAAAATTAATAGTGCCGGAAATGACTGCGGTATCATATCCAAACAAAAACCCACCCAACGAGGCGATGATCGCCAAGATATTTACATATCTGTTGCCCGTTTTTTTTAGTGACATTGGCTTCTATTTAAAAAAATTATGGCAGCCATACAACTTTTTCAATAATACAGGGCACTGAACTTTTTGCCGCGGGTATCAAAAAATATTTTACTGCCGGGAAAGGAAAGCATTTTTGTTGCGGAATTTTTAGACCAGATATTTTTTTACTTTATATACCATCTTCATTGCTTCCATTTTCCAGTTCAATGCGGCTTAACTTAGATTCAGAAACCGATTCGCTTTGTTGATACAACTATATTATCAAAGTAACGCTCCTGATCCTGGGGAGACCCCGCGTTCCAGTAGTTTTCGAAAAAGATGACGTTGATACCGTAAGCGGTATAGCTGCTTACGAAATTGAGATTGTCGCTTCGGGCCTCGAGACGGCCATCAATCCAAAATTCCTGAATGCCATTTGATTTGCCTTTATCATTTAGTTTTACGTGAGATTCGATGCAATACCATTTGTCAGCATGGCTGGCATCAAAAATAGGGGTGCTCCCACTTTTAAAACCAAGCCATTTAAAATTGGCAAAGTCATTGTAGCCGTTGGTTACAACTACCCCATTGCTATCCGTACCGCTTACAGGATCAATGCCAAGGGCATCACCGTTACCCTGCCACAAGTGGGCAATCATTGCTTGCGACCAGTCATTTTTGGCTAAGATCGTGGCCCTGGATAATTTGACGGGGTTTCCTATCCAGCCGGCTTGCATTTTAAGGTATATCCGGTAATATATCTCACGGAAATTATCTCTACTCCGTATGCCCTGGTCCATATAAGGATCCGTTTGTCTTCCAAAACCAAGGCTAAGACCACCCGCTGACACTTCCCCTGCCTGCCATTTTACACGCATCCCTCTGGAACCGTTCACCCCAACACCGTCCATAGGAATGAAATCGCCACCGTTGTCGTCATACTCAAAGTAACGGCCGTTTCCAACAAATGGATCGGTAGTTTCGAAATCGTCGCTGAAAATCCAATGAGGGTGTTTTTTTTGCTTCCATTCGGCACGCTCATCTGTGATTGGGCCTTTCAATACCGAAGCTTTTGCAAATGTAAGTTCTGTGGAAGAAGTGGTGTCGTCAAGCTTTATTTGTTTTGTGCAGGCATTAAAGCCAGCAAGCATAACGACGCATAGTGTAACCTTCGCTGCTTTAAGAAAAATTCTGCAATTCAGAATGACCCCTGCAAATGTTGATCTGTTGTTTTTTTTCAAAATGACCTCCTTTTTTTTTGATGAAATAAGATTTTTTTTCCTGACCTATTTAGATTTGGGTAAATTAAACTGAATCATTTCTGTTACTACTAACGCTACGTCATTTGGCTAATAAGAAAATCGCAATAATCGCCAGAATCATTCCACCCGAATACAATCAAATGAGGAAACACCGCATATTAGATACCCCAGTGTAGCGGGGAATCCTGCCTTTTCGGGTAGTTCAATCAACGCTTCCCGCCCTAAAAAGTAGTGGTTACTAATGCATAGATTAACCAAAATTTTTGTTTTCATAAAATTATTTAGTTGGCATGTTTAAAAAGCTTCGATAAAAGAGAAAAGTTGGACAGAATGAAAATAAATAATAAAAATAACGAAAAAAAATAAAAATTAAAGGAAAAATAAATTTAAATTTACTTTTAAGAGTAAAAAGAAAGAAGAGCTATTACCACCTATTATTACATATTCTTTAGATAAAGTCTAATAATTAAGTCGTAAAAGAATGAAAGTGCCATTTTAAAATTGAAACAAAATGGGTACAACAAATTTAATAGTACTTGCTTCCGTAATGGTTGCTTCGATTAATTCAAAGGGCAGGCAGGGATGGCTTCCCCGCAACTGGGTGTTGAAAGGAATTACCACAGAATGATAAAAATTTAATCATATATGCGTTTGCTTATAGTCATATTTTGTTTGCACTTTCATTTTATGCAGGTAGCGGGGCAAAATAATATGCCAAATCATGGGCAAAAAACACCCATCATGGGGTGGGCGAGCTGGAATAATTTTGGCGTAAACATTACCGAAAAAATAATAAAACTACAAGCCAATTGTATGGTTAACTCAGGAATGAAGGTTGCTGGTTACAATTACATCAACATTGATGACGGGTATTTTGGTGGAAGGGATTCAAATGGCAATATAATTTCGAATCCACAACGTTTTCCAAATGGGATGAAAGCATTGGCCAATTTTATACATTCAAAAGGGTTAAAGGCGGGAATTTATACTGATGCCGGCATCAATACCTGTGCGTCTTATTGGGACAAAGATACAATTGGCGCAGGCTCGGGCTTATTTGGGCATGATCGGCAGGATATTCAATTATTCCTGAAAGGTTGGGGCTATGATTTTCTCAAAGTAGACTGGTGTGGTGGCGAAGGGTTGGGGTTAGATGAGGAACAGAGATATACGGCTATTGGTACTATTATAAGGAACGTTCGTAAAGACGCAGTTTATAATGTTTGCAGATGGAAATTTCCCGGTAAATGGGTAGTCGGCATGGCAGACTCCTGGCGTATTTCTGGTGACATTAGCGATAAGTTTGAATCTATACTTAGGATTATCGATTTGAATGAGGATTTGTGGAAATATGCAAGTCCGGGCCATGTAAATGATATGGATATGCTCCAGGTAGGCCGGGGTATGAGCTATGAAGAAGACAAGACACATTTTTCAATGTGGTGCATGATGTGTTCGCCGCTATTGGCTGGTAACGATTTGAGCAAAATGTCTGCACAAACAATTGGTATACTTACAAACAAAGAAGTTATTGCGCTAAACCAGGATCCGTTGGTGTACCAGGCAAGAAAGATTAAAGATTATGGTGAACAAGAAGTGTGGGCAAAACCACTTATTTCAACAATGAGTGGTAAAGTAGCTGTGGCATTGCTAAATAGATCAAATCAAAAAGCAGTTATTTCACTCAATGTAGATTCTGCAGGTATTAAGTCAGCAAAGGGTTATACACTTCGCGACGTTTGGAACAAACAGGATTTTAGGTATTCAGAAAACAAAGAAGTAAGTTTTTCAGTTGCCCCTCATGGAATAGTAGTTTTAACCATTAATGGAACTTCAAAACCTTATAATGTTTTTCAGAATAAATGAGGGCTGTCATTATCCTGTTTATGAGGTTGTCATTAATAGAGTTTTTGATTTCTGAAAGCGTTGTTATTATTGAGTTTCAAGGCTACTTGTATAAGCTATATGTTGCTCCGGTTAATAACTTCAAGTGAAGCTCTGATGGTATGGTGAAAATGTAATATCACCTATTTTTCGTTGTCGCATTATGTAATAAAAGATGCTATAGGTAATCAAAATAGTATTTACTATATCATGAGGCGGCTGCTAAAAACTATATAGAACCTATTTCAAGGAAAAATATATGAAACGGTTGTCCAAAATTTTTTAGTTGCTGAAGATATCGGCTATTAAAAAATGGGACCAAAATGAAAAACTGATATCAATTTAATTCACTTAATAATTATGATTATGACCAGATACTTATTTCATATAGCCTTCAGTCTTTCTCTTATATGCCCTGTTATGTTGTTCTCACAAATTAAGCCGGGCATTGTTGTAGTACGGCCTAAAGAAATAGACGATGTATTAAATAACCCCGGCATAGGCTTCACAACATTTCAGCGCTTTAATGGCGACACACTAAATGCAGGAGCGCATTGGACAGAAGGATTTCCTATCGGTTATCAAGCATTCAGTGGAGATCTGACAAACAAAAATTACCCTCAAACGTCCATAGCCTATTGGAGGGTGTATTGGAAATTTATTGAGCCTCAAAAAGGAAAATTCCGATGGGACCTCATAGACCAGGCTCTTGCCCGGGCTGAAGAACGGGGCCAGACTTTGTTATTAAGGATTGCTCCCTATGGCGATCTTGAACGTAAAGAAGATATACTTGAAAGCAAAGAAGATGTACCCTTATGGTTCCGGGAAATGGTTGGAAAAAACACAAACTGGAAATATAACAACCCGGTAAACAAATGGCTAGTAGATCCCGAGGACGCCAGGTATGTTGAATATTTTGGCGGTTTTATTAGTGAACTGGGAAAGCGATACGACGGTCATCCTGCATTGGAAGCGGTTGACTTATCTATTGTAGGAGCCTGGGGCGAGGGGGCCGGATCAGAATTATTAACTCAAAAAACACGCGAGGCCCTGGTTGATGTCTATACCGATAATTTTAAAGTGACTCCCCTCATTGCTTTGTTGATGGATGAAAAAACTAACAAATACGCCAACTCCAAAGCAAACGTTGGCTGGAGGGTAGATTGTATTGGCGACCTGGGGATTTGGGCCAAAGAGCAAAACGGCTTTACTCATATGTACGACAGCTATCCACAGATAATTATTCAATACGGCACAAGTGACAATTGGAAAACAGCGCCCCTAAGCATGGAAATTTGCACCACCTTTCTTTCGTCGCGGGATGAAGAGGGATATTCAAAGGAAGATATAAAATATATATTCGATCAAACTCTCAAATGGCATATTTCTTCTTTCAATGCTAAATCTTCTCCTGTTCCGCCGGAGTGGGAGCCCTTAGTGAACGATTGGCTAAAGAAAATGGGCTACCGCTTTGTCCTGCGCAAATTCGCATATCCTGAAACAGTAAAACGTAATGCCAAACTGCCTTTTGAATCGTGGTGGGAAAATAAAGGAGTTGCCCCATGTTACAAAAAATGGCCGCTTGCTATCAAACTAAAAAGTGAAAAAGACAGCGTTATATTTTTGACCGATGCAGACATTCGCCATTGGCTGCCCGGAGATAATCTTTATGACAATAGTGTTTTTATACCCGGATATTTCACTCCCGGTTATTATGAATTGCAACTGGCTTTGGTTGACCCGTCAACCCGTAAACCAAGAATACAACTTGGTATTGGAGGAAAAAATAAAGACGGATGGTATGATCTGGGGAAAATAAAAATCGAATAATAATGTGCGAGCCAAATAAAAATCAATAGCAGGGAATCATTTGATTCTAAAAGATAAAAAGCAGGTATCGATTTTCATTTACATTATTTAATGGCATCATGAAATTAAAATTTCTATTCTTAATCTTATTCATTGCCTCTATTGGAGTTTCATTTATTGTAAATGCCCAATCGCAAAAGATATTTTACAATGTCAAAGATTTTGGAGCAAAAGGCGATGGAACTACAATCGACTCCGGCCCCATCAATAATGCAATTGATGCCGCTTCAAATAGTGGAGGCGGCACTATTTATTTCCCTCCCGGAACTTATGCTTCCTATACCATCCGGTTAAAAAGTAATATTTCTTTATTCATTGACCAGGGAGCAATTATCCTTGGCGCTGAAGAAACAAGCGCTGCCGGTTATGATGCCCCGGAACCTAAAACTTCTTATGATGAATACCAGGACTTTGGACATAACCACTGGAAAAATAGTTTGATATGGGGAGAAGGCTTGCATGATATTTCTATAGTGGGGCAAGGTCTTATCTGGGGTAAAAAATTGATCCACTACGATGATCCTGATGATACGCCGAAAAGGAGTGGTAATAAAGCCATTGGACTTAAATTATGTCGTAATGTGAACATCAGAGATATTTCAATTTTACATGGCGGACACTTTGCCATCCTTGCTACGGGAGTGGATAATCTTACGCTTGATAATTTAAAAGTTGATACAGACCGTGATGGATTGGATATAGACTGCTGTAAAAATGTTCACATTTCCAATTGCAGGGTAAATTCACCAAATGATGACGCTATTTGTTTAAAAAGTTCTTTTGCCTTAGGCTATACAAGGGCCACAGAAAATGTTACTATCGCCAATTGCCAGGTGAGCGGTTATGATGAAGGAACGCTGCTGGATGGAACCTTTAGACGGATAGTAAAAAAAGAATATTCAGACTCCACCGTTACAGGTCGTATAAAATTCGGTACCGAATCCAACGGGGGATTTAAGAATATTACGATTACAAATTGCTTGTTTGATTATTCACGGGGGCTTGCATTGGAAACGGTTGATGGCGGCCTGCTGGAAGATATTATTATCTCCAATATTACCATGCGTGATATCACCAACTCACCCATATTTATTCGACTCGGTGCAAGAATGCGGGGACCAGATTCCATCAAGGCAGGCGGATGCCGCAGAATTATTTTAAGCAATATTATCGCCTACAATGTAGATTATCGTCATGGTTGTATCATCAGTGGTTTGCAGGGCAATGAAATTGTCGATTTGCAAATGAGCAATATCCGATTCTATTTCAAAGGGGGCGGTTCTAAAGATGTTTCAAATCGCATTGTTCCTGAGTATGCAAAAGGTTATCCCGAACCTTTTGAGTGGCAAGTGATGCCTGCTTACGGATTTTTTTTCAGGCATGTAAGGAATCTAAAAATGCATGATGTAGAAATCAGTTTTATGAATGAGGATAAGCGACCCCCTTTTATACTCGATGATGTATGGGCTGCTGAACTTCATTTCATCAAAGCCCAAAAAACCAGTGACGTTCCTACTTTTATATTAAGAAAGGTGCAAGACATAAACATCCATCAAATAAAAGGAATAAAAGATGTATTAATCCAGAAAGCGGATAAAAAAGAATTGTAAATCTATAAAATGTCCACTATACTTTCTTCGTAAAGAAAATAAAAGAGAAATATATTCTAAAAAATAGAAAATCAAAGTCTCTAAAATCTGTGAAAATAAATGATAATGAAAATGTAAATGACCTTGTTAACACAGATAGAAAGGAAATAAAAGAAAAAATATATAATTATTTTTTTTTACTTGAAATTAACTTATCTTAGCTTTGTTATACGTATTATTTTACTAATAAACTAAGGAAATGAAAAAATCACTGCTTAAAAGAATTATGCTTTTTTCCATTATGCTTTTTTGCTTAATGAGTATGAATACTTATGGACAAGGGGTTAAAGTTAAAGGGACTGTGACTTCTGCCTCAGATGGAACACCAATTTCGGGCGTCAGTGTTACGGTGCAGAACACAAAAATTGGTACTGCCACAGATGAAAAGGGAAATTACAGTCTGGATGTACCAAAAGGTAACTCTATTCTCGTTTTTTCCTACACCGGAAATACAACATATACTGAGGGTGTTAGGAACAGGTCTGTTTTAAATGTCAGGATGGAATTGTCCGACAACCAGCTTTCAGAAGTGGTTATTACCGCCTTAGGAATTTCTAAGGAAAAAAGAACCGTGGGATATTCTACACAGGGACTAAGTAAAAAGGATTTAACAGATGCAAGGGATGTTAATGTGGCCAATTATCTTACGGGTAAAATTGCCGGTGTTCAGATCTCGCTTCCTGCTTCAGGTGTTGGAGGCTCAAGCAAGGTAATAATCCGGGGTATCAGTTCGCTTACACAGGAAAATCAACCGTTATATGTGGTAGATGGTGTTCCGTTAGATAATACACGTTATAATGAAGCTGGTTTTTCTGGTGGAAAAGATTTTGGAGATGGTATTGGTAATATAAATACAGAGGATATTGAATCAATAAACGTTTTGAAAGGTCCTAATGCAACTGCTCTTTATGGTTCGAGGGGGAGCAACGGGGTAATTTTGATTACCACCAAAACTGGCAAGGCAGGTAAAGGCATTGGTGTGGAAGTAAATTCCAATGTAACTTTTGAAAAAATAAACCTGATACCCAATGTCCAGAATAAATATGGTGCTGGTTATGAAGACCAAAATCTATACGGAGAAATGGTCAATATTAATGGTACGAACTATGAGACAGTTGACGACTGGCAGACAGATAATTACGGACCACCTCTGGATGGCAAACTATTAGTTGTAAATCCTTTTGTTTTTGACCCTAATGCCCCGCCTACCACTTTTGTTTGGTCACCACAACCTAAAAATAACATAAGAGACTTTTGGGAGACGGGACTGGTTACTAATAATTCCGTGGCTTTGTCAGGGGGTTCTGAGAAAGCATCTGCCAGATTATCTTTTGCAAATACAACAATAAAAGGAATTACACCAGGGCACAAAGAAAACCATCAGTCAATAAACCTGAGGGTAGCTACGAACATTACTAATAGATTATCATTTGATGCAAAGGCTACTTACATGCACAAAAATGTAGATAATGCCCCTACACTAGGGGCAACCTCAGAAAATCTTGTTAATACACTTGTTCGGTTGGGCAGGTTTGTTCCTCTTGATTTTCTAAAACAATATTATGAGAAAACAGGAAAATACGGAAGCTTCCCCAATGTTCCATATAATCCTTACTATATCATCAATGAGCTCCATAATAATGCCGTCAGGGACCGGATCGTTGCTTTTGTTTCGGCAAAGTATCAGTTTAACAACTGGCTAAGTTTAATGGCAAGATCTGGAATGGACATGTATTCAGAACGCAGAAGGCAGACATGGCCGGTGGGCGCAAGATCTTCCGCCAATTCTAATGGGAGAATTGTTGATGAAACTTATGTTACAAAGGAAAGCAACAGTGATGTTCTTCTCACAGCATCTAAGGAAAAACTGTTTAAAAACTTCAGTGCTTCTCTTTCCTTAGGGGCTTCATTGTTGCAAAGAAATTACAGGACGCAAAGTTGGGATGCCCGTACATTTAAGGTGCCTGGTATTTATGACGTAAGCAATACAAAAGATGTTTTTCCTAATTATTCGCTTGTGAGACGAGAAATGCAATCTGCTTATTTTTCAGGGGAAATAGGCTATAAAAATTATCTTTTTCTTGATATAACCGGGCGTAATGATTGGTCTTCCACTTTAGGGGAGAATAATTATTCCTTCTTCTACCCTTCAATCACAAGTAGCTTTATCTTCACTGATGCATTTAAGGTGAATTCAAAAGTATTAACTTATGGAAAGCTTAGGGCTTCGTATGCAGCAGCGGGAAATGATGCTTCTCCCTATTTAACAAAGACAGGATATTTATTCAATTCTATTCCTTATAATGGACAGTACTCTGCAACTGAAAGTAACACAATTGCATTATTTGACTTAAAAAATGAGTTGAAGAAATCAATAGAGGTAGGAACAGAGTTAAGATTGTTTGGAGACCGTATTGGTTTGGATGTTACTTATTATAAAAGCAATACCAAAAATCAAATTGTACCCATCACTATTTCTGGTGCCAGCGGCTATTCAACCAAAATTGTCAATGCAGGAAATATTGAAAACAAGGGAATTGAAATTGCCTTGAAAACCACGCCGGTGCAGTTAAGGAATAGCTTCCGATGGGATGTGTCTTTCAACTATGCCAGGAATCATTCAAAAGTAATTGAACTGGCGCCTGGTCTCGAAACTTTTCCATTATATACTCCATACAATCCCAGCAATAATATTGAAGCAAGAGTTGGACAACCTTTTGGCAACATAGTCGGATACGGATTCAAAAGATCTCCAGACGGTCAAAAAATTGTGGGATCGGACGGCTCATATCAACGAGATGATACACTAAAAGTTTTAGGAAATGTGACACCTAAATGGGTTGGGGGACTAAATAATACATTTTCTTTTAAAGGATTTTCTTTGGGCGTACTGGTTGATTTTGTGCAGGGTAATAAAATTAACTCAAGCACTAAATACCAGATGGAAGCAGGAGGTATAGGCGCTTTTACGGAGAAGTATCGTGATCATTCAGAACCCCTTCCCGGTGTGGTTGAAGCTATAGATGCAAATGGGAATAAGAGTTATTCACCAAATACTCAAAAGATTGATGGTCAAACAGCCTGGGCTTATCGTGCATGGGGCGAAATAGGAGAAGAATTTGTCTTAGATGGCAGTTTTGTTATGTTGCGGGAGGTGATTTTAGGCTATACTCTTCAACCTTCCTTTCTTAAAAAAACACCGTTCAAGAGCCTCAGGGTTTCTGTTGCCGGCAGAAACCTGTGGTATATTGAAGAGCACATGCAGGGAATGGGCATTTCACCTGAAGTCAATCTTAATACACAGGCGGGAGCCACAGGTGTGGAAGCATTAAGTATGCCTACCACGAGAAGCTATGGCATTAACCTCAACTTTACTTTTTAACACTATCATTTTAAAATTTTTAATTCAGCAATAATGATACAATATAAAAATATAAGAATCTTGAGCCTGCTGGTTATCGCCGTTTGTATGGCTAATGCCTGCACAAAAGATTTTAAGGATCTGAACACCAATCCAAAACTTCTCTCTGAAGACATCGTAACTCCGGAACTGCTTTTAACAGGCGTTGAGGTAAGTGCTGGCAGCGGTCTTGGTTTTAATAACGCCGGCAATTTTTGCGGCATGAACGTATCTAATGCCAATGAACCTTTTGGAGACTACTTTGATGATGCCGCATGGAATGCTGCCTATACAGGTTTAGGGAATAATTTAGCCGCCATTATCCGTAAAACCAAAAGCGATCCTGAACTTATCAATAAGAAAGCGATTGCAAGAATATTGAAAGCGTGGATATTTTCTCAAGCAACAGATATTTATGGCGATATTCCCTATTTTGAAGCAAATAAAGCACCGGAGGAAGCTATTTCCACTCCAAAATATGACACACAAAAGAGTATATATGAGGACCTCTTTAAAGAACTGAAAGAAGCAGCAGCCGAATTGGATGCAAGCAAAGTAAGTTATGGTGATGCAGATATCATTTACAAGGGAAATATAATCAAGTGGAAAAAATTTGCAAATTCTCTTCGGTTAAGACTGGCGCTGCGTGTGCGTTATGCAGATCAGGCAATGGCAATAAGCAATATGAGTGATTTGCAGGAAATAGATTTGATCTTAAGCCCCGCTGATGAAGCGCTGTTTTTCACATCGGATGATCTTTCCCAGCACTGGAATCCAGCTTATACGTATATAGTAAATTACCCCAGCGGAGAAAACACAAAAGGGTTTATTGGTAAAACCATTTTGGATATTCTTAGTAATGGTGATAACCACAATCCGATTGATCCCAGGATTAAAATTTATGCCGATACGGCCAGATTTATATCGATATTAACTCCACCCACCCCTCCCTTCGGATATCGTGGAATGCCCTTGCTTGGCAAGGTACCTGTTCAGGAAAAATACCCATATGGGAATGAATCAGTATCTAGGTTTAGCAGCTTTTGGAATGTACCTGCAATAGAACAACCGATTTTAAGAGCTTCCGAAATGTACTTTGCCTTGGCAGAAGCCGCTCTATCTGGTTTAAAAAGCGGCGATGCGAACGCTTACTATAAAAAAGGTATTACGGCAGGAGTAACTGAAACACAAAATTTTTATAATAGAACTAAGGATCAGGTTACCAAAGTAGAAGAGATACTTCATCCCAACTGGACAAGTGCTGATATCAACGCCCTTTTAACTTATAAAGCAATGAAGCAAACTGAGATTGACGCATTTTTGGCATCTCCGATAACAACTCTCACCGGGTCAGATGATGCAAAATTAGAGCAGATCATGAACCAGAAGATGGTTGCACTTTACCCTAATGCAACAGAAGGCTGGAGCGAGTGGAGAAGAACAGGATACCCTAGAGTTCTTGTCGCCGCTGATGAGCAAAGTATTTTGCACGGCGTTTCTTACCGGAGAGGGCACTATCCTTCGGTTGAAGGCTTAATCAATATTGCAAACTACAAAGAAGCAATCCAGAGAATGGGAGGAAAGGATGATGTGTTGAAAAGGGTGTGGTGGGATGCAAATACCAGTGCTCCTCACGTGCATCCGGATATGGTCGAATCGAGAAATGCTCCCTGGCAGTAAATTTTTAAAAATATCTTGCAATAATATTTGAGGGTAGGTAAGCATGGGCTGAATTCGGAAGAACAGGATATCCAAAAATCTGGACCGGAAATGATTTGGGTAGCGCTAATGGGAATATTCCGCGCAGGATTACCCATCCACATTCAGAATATTCTCTTAATAGTGCAAATGTCAGAGAAGCTGCCAGTCGTTTTACACGCGGTTTTATTACAGTTATTGAATCGAATGAATAATAAAGCCTTTTCAATAAATAGTTGAGTTAAATTTTTTCTCATGTCAAGTGACATAACAAGGGACTGTTTTTACTTTCCCATCTTTTTTTAAATACTAAATCAAAGATTATTAAAGTATTGATTTTATCGGATTAAGAAGAAGGCGTGAAACCAAAGACAAAGCGATTTAGATTTCCATAGTGCCTTGTGACATTTGAGGGTAGAATATTTAAAAATAGATAGTGCGGGATTTTTTGCGAGTTTCTATCACAAGAAATTCTGGTGGGAATTATGCTG
>JBDTSD010000085.1:0-17952 GCA_039931355.1 Ginsengibacter sp. | reverse complement strand
CAGGGTGGAGTAATAGCTATGATCTTTAAATATTGCGATGATAAACAATTGCCATTGCTCGATCTCAAAGATTTTATTAAAATTCTTCAATACATAGCGGGCGAGGGGAAGCAGGAATTACAGGCCGCATATGGCAATATTTCAACTACTTCTACAGGCACCATTTTAAGAAAGGTAATCGAACTGCAACAACAGGGATCTGATTTATTTTTTGGTGAAAAAAGTTTTGAAGTAGATGATCTGATGCGTATGAGTGATGATGGCCGCGGAATGATTAGCATTTTAAGGGTTACAGATCTCCAGGACAGGCCGAAGCTTTTTTCAACATTTATGCTGCAGATGCTTGCAGAAATTTATGCAACACTTCCTGAAGAAGGAGATGCTGATAAACCAAAGCTGGTGATTTTTATAGATGAAGCACATCTTATTTTCCAGGAGGCAACCAAATCGTTGCTTGATCAAATTGAAACTATTATTAAACTTATCCGGTCTAAAGGAATAGGAATTTACTTTTGTACGCAAAACCCGATGGATGTGCCGGCAGCAATATTGGGTCAGTTAGGTCTTAAAATTCAACATGCTTTACGTGCATTTACCGCTGCCGATAGAAAAGTAATTAAGCAAACAGCCGAAAATTATCCGGAAACAGCTTTTTATAAAACAGAAGACCTGATAACCCAAATGGGTATCGGGGAGGCGCTGGTTACAATTCTAAATGAAAAGGGAATACCTACCCCGCTTGCGCACACGATGATGCTTTCTCCCCAAAGCAGAATGGACGTCCTTACAAATAATGAAATTGATGATTTAGTAAATAAGTCGAAGCTTGTGCCCAAATATAACCAGGTGGTTGACAGGGAAAGTGCCTACGAGATACTAACTGAGAAACTCAACACAGCGGCAGCAAAAGCTCCCATACCTTCTTTAGTGGTGAATCCGAAAGCGAAGCCTGAGCCCTCAATGATCGAAAAAGTGGCTGACAACACGATCGTAAAAAGCATGATGAGAACGGCAGGTAATACTATAGTAAGAAGCATATTAGGCTCATTAGGACTAGGAGGAAGAAGCCGGAGCTCCACCAAAAAATGGTTTTGATATAATGGCACTTGTATGTAATTGGAAAAGAGCGCTTGCTTTAATTGCCTTTTAATCAATACGAACCGCCGCTCAATAAGTAAAATGAGTAGAAATACGTATTCTTTGCAGAATAACGTAAAAAGTCTTGTAAAATAATAATTTCCCTATTATCTTCGTCTCGGTTTTTCATAGGATATTGGATTTTAAAGCGGGACTAGATTTCTATCTGGGTCCCTTTTTTTTGTCCATATGTTTCTCCCGCTTCAAATTATTACTTATTATCTTTTCTTGGAGTCTTAATTTATTTTATTTATTTTCGTCTCGGTTTTTCATAGGATATTGGATTTTAAAGCGGGACTAGATTTTTATCTGGGTCCCTTTTTTATTTTAGGCCGGCACTTTTTAATAGTCCTGTATTACTTACTGATACCAGGTTTTCCTCTAATAAAAAATTGAGTGTCCTTTTTATTTTGGCGTGGTTGATACCCGCTAACTCCTTCAACAATTGGTTGATATCAATTTCCTTATCTGAAAGAGCATTCCTAATCCGCATACTAATGTCTTTAAATTCCTCTTTGGTAATGGTTAAATTTTTTTCACGCAGGCAATTGTCGCAAATACCGCAACGCCTTACATTTTTATCATCAAAATAACCGGCAATCATTTTACTTCTACAGGTTATACTGTCCTTTATATAATTTATGATTGCTGCCAGGCGGCTTTCAAAGGCGTGTTTTCTTTTTAAAATATTCTTTTCATTGATAACAAGGTTGTCAGTATTCACGCGGTTTTGAGAGAATGTTACCTGGGGCTTTTCTTTTTGGGGAACGTAATCTATAATACCGGATTTTTTAATTTCTGCGAGATGGGCGATAAGCACTTCTTTTTTAATGGATAGAAATTTCGCAAGTTGTGTTTCCCGGATAGCAGTAGGATAATCAAATATTCCATCGTAAGAACGAAGCAAACCTTTTACCACGGTGTCAAGGTGCGGATGCGTTTTTTCAAATTCTTCAAGTGCCGGTTTTTCAACGCAAAAAGTAACAGTAGATGGCGAGAAAAATTGGTCACTATAGTTTAATATTTCTTCCTGCTCAAGTATTTTTAATACATTATTTACGATTGATACATCAAGCTTAAATTTTTTTACAAAATCATTTATATCAAATTCGAAGGATATTCCTTCACCGCTGCCAGAAGGTAGCTGCAGGTAATTAGCAAGTGCCTGGTAAACTGTCTTTATTTCTTTTATTCCCGGGAACCGGATACCCGGTTGCTTTTTGAGGTCAACAATTTCAAGCTCATTAAAAAACAATATCGCATAGGCTTTTTTTTCATCCCTGCCCGCACGGCCTGCCTCCTGGTAATAATTTTCAAGGGCATCAGGTACATCATAATGAATAACCGTTCTTACATCAGGTTTATCTATGCCCATACCAAAGGCATTCGTACACGCTATAATACGCGTTTTGTTATTCAGCCAATCATCCTGCCTGCTATTGCGTTCATCGTTAGCCAGGCCGGCATGATAATAATCTGCCTTAATACCATTTAATTGCAGCAATTCCGCAATTTCTTTGGTTCGTTTTCTGCTCTTACAATACACAATCCCACTTCCGGGAACTTTTTTCAAAATATCAATCATTTTATTTTGTCTCGAAGAAAGTTCAAATACGCTATAAGATAGGTTTGGCCGCTCAAAAGAAGTATGGAATTTTACATGATTTTTATTGAAGGCAAGCTTATCACAAATGTCATTTTGTACATCTTTAGTTGCGGATGCCGTAAGCGCTAAAACCGGCACTCCCGCCAACTGGTCACGAATGGCGGCTATGCGTAAATAGGGCGGCCTGAAATCATAACCCCACTGGGAAACGCAATGCGCTTCATCTACAGCAAGGAGATTAATATTCATCGCAGGCAGAAATTCCAGGAATAAATCGGTCTCCAAACGTTCGGGAGAAACGTATAGAAATTTAAAATTCCCATAAGCCGCATTTCTTAGTGTATTTTTTACTTCTATATAACTCATGCCGGAATAAATAGATAAAGCCTGGATGCCCCTGCTTTTAAGATTTGCCACCTGGTCTTTCATTAACGCTATCAAAGGGCTGATCACCAGGCAACATCCCTCCTTTGCTAAGGCCGGCACCTGGAAACATATAGATTTTCCTCCGCCGGTCGGCATCAGGGCAAGCGTATCTTTTCCCTGCAAAACAGCATTAATAATTTCTTCCTGCCGGGGGCGAAACTTTTCGTAACCCCAATATTTTTTTAAAATAATATTTGGTTCATAAACTATTTGCTGACGATTATTTTCCAATAAAGCCATAAGAAAATATAGGATAAATTTCGGGTTTGATTAAAATTAAAAATGAATTTCTTCTGCTTTGGTTTATTTAAAAAAATGATGAATTCTGCAAACTGCTGCTTTTGTAAACGCCTTATTTTTACAAGATATATTTATAAAATGGAAATTATTTATGCGCTGGATGAAATTGGAGATGCAGCAAAAAAAATTTTGTTGCAATGCGGAGATTACAAAATATTCACTTTCACTGGTGACCTGGGTGCGGGAAAAACCACATTTATTAAAGCGATGTGCAGGCAATTGGGTGTTTTAGAGCCTGTCACGAGCCCTACTTATTCTATCATTCAGGAATATAGAACGCAGAATCAACAACTAATTTATCACATGGATTTTTACAGGATCAATAGCCTGCAGGAAGCAATTGAAGCGGGTGCAGAAGAGAGTATATCCAGTGGAGAGCTTTGCATGATTGAATGGCCGGATAAAATTGTTCAATTGCTCCCACACGATTTGGTTAAACTCGATATTATTTTTGTCAAAGAATATCGGAGGAAAATGGTTGTTCAACTTCCCTAATAAAAATTTATTTTTATATCCCTTTTAACCATCATATAATATCATGGCAACATCCAAACCATTTGTTTCTCCTTCCATCTCTTACGAAACAATGGAAGAAACACTTGATGTGAAACCCAGAGGAGTGGAATTATTTATTGGCATACCCAAAGAAACATGGTTCCAGGAAAATCGTATTGCCTTAACTCCGGAGGCCGTAAAAGTATTAACCGCCAACGGGCACAGGGTGATTATGGAAAGAAAAGCGGGTGAGGGTTCCAGCTATTCTGATGCTGACTATAGTGAAGCAGGAGCAAAGATTGTAAGCAATAAAAAGCAGGTTTTTGAATGTGACATTCTCGTAAAAAGTGCTCCCGTAGGTGATGATGAATTAGATCTATTAAAAATGAATCAATTCATCATTTCTCCGATACATATTGCTGCTATGAAGCAGGAGATATTGGAAAAAATGATGGAAAAAAAAGTCACGGCACTTAGCTTCGAAAATTTGAAGGACGATAGCGGGCACAATCCCATCGTGCGCAGTATGAGTGAGATAGCCGGCAGCGCCGTAATGCTTATTGCAGGCCAGTACTTAAGTAATGCCAATAATGGTAAAGGAGTGCTGGTAGGCGGAATATCAGGCATTCCGCCAACTAAAGTAATAATAATCGGCGCCGGTATAGTGGGAGAGCAGGCAGCCCGCACTGCCCTTGCGATGGGAGCAAGCGTAAAGGTTTTTGACAACAGTATTTACCGGCTGAAAAGATTGCAAAATAATATTGGTGTTCGTTTATACACCTCCGTTATAGAGCCTGGAATTTTATCAAAACAATTAAAGACGTGCGATGTTGCCGTAGGTGCCTTATCATCTTATGGTGGCCGCACACCTCTTGTAGTAACTGAAGAAATGGTAAGCAGGATGCGGCCCGGAAGTGTAATCGTGGATGTATGTATTGATCATGGCGGTTGTTTTGAAACATCATCAGCTACCTCGCATAAAGATCCGGTTTTTAGAAAATATGATGTAATACATTATTGCGTTCCCAACATTCCAAGTGGCTTTGCACGTACTGCCTCACAGGCTATCAGTAATGTGTTGATGCCGCTTATGCTGGATATGGCGGATGATGGGGGCTTTGAAAATTTTGTCTGGTACAAAATAAATATCCGGGCTGGCATTTATTTATTTAAAGGCGCCCTCACAAATTTTCATCTCAGCGAGCGGTTCGATTTAAAATTTACTGATTTGAATCTATTAATTGCCAGCAGAAGATGATTTTGGAAAATTTTGTCAAAGCGACTTGGATAGCTGGGCCTGATATTTATCACTTATAATCCATCATATCAATACTTTCTTCGCAAAAAGAATATTCTTTTTTATCGTTGCTGCTTACAATTACTAGTCTTTTTTCACAATATTTTTCTATCAAAAAATTATATAGTTGCACACCTTCCTCATCAAGATTGGTAGCGGGCTCATCAAGTAATACAACCGGCACATCGCTGAATATGGACTGGGCTAGCTTTACCCTTTGTTTCATTCCACTGCTAAAATAACGGAGCTGCTTATGAGCTGATTTTTCGAGCCTCAAAAGGATAATGATCTGTTTAGTGTCGAGCGTTGGTATCCAGCCTTTCATTCTATCATGAAAATCTAAAAATTCCCGCAAAGTCATTTCTTCTATCAACTCTATATATGGTGCGCAAAGGGATATAGATTTATAGATTTTTTCCTGGGAAACTTCCTTGTTATTTGCTGTATATTTTATGTTTCCTTCGTGGTAAATCGCGGAGCCCGCTATCACCTGCAGCAATGTTGATTTGCCGGAGCCATTAGGCCCTGTAATTGCGTAATGCTTGTGAAGATCAAAACTAAAATTGAGGTTGCGAAAAATCCATTCCCTGTTATAGCGTTTACCCAGCTTAGTTAGGTCAATCTTCATCGGTATTACCTTTGGCGGCAGCTTTTAGTATTCCACGCTGGCTTTCCTTTATAAATTTTAGAATTTCATTTCTCTCGGGGGTTTCAGGTAACTCATTTTCTATAAAGCTTGTTGCTTGTGTAATGTTTAATCCGCGTGTATAAATATTTCGATAAATATCAAGAATGCTATTTATTTTTTCTGAGCTAAAGCCCCTCCTTTGCAGCCCGACTGAATTTACACCAACATAGCTAATAGGATGCCTGCCTGCTTTTATATAAGGAGGAATGTCTTTAATGATTTCGGTGCCACCGGCAATGTAGCTATGAGCGCCTATCCTTGCAAATTGAATAGCTGCAGCCATGCCACCGATAACAGCAAAATCACCAACCTCCACGTGGCCTGCCAGTTGAACAGTATTAGCGATGACGGCATAATTGCCCACAATACAATCATGTGCAATATGACTATAAGCCATCAGCAGGCAATTGTGACCTACTACTGTCTTCCATTTATCTTTAGTGCCGCGATTTACAGTAACAAATTCACGAATGGTTGTATTATCACCTATTTGAACAAAGGTTTCTTCTCCATCGAACTTGAGATCTTGTGGAATAGCACCGATAACCGCGCCCGGGAAAATGCGGCAACTGTTGCCAATTACGGAATTTTTCATGATAACTGCATGAGGCATTACATGGGTATTTTCACCTATTACCACGCCTTCCTCAATTACAACAAAAGGGTCAATCGTAACATTATTTCCAATCTGTGCATCCTTATGAATATGTGCAAGAGGACTTATCATACAGTTTCTTTAGGTCGTTTTACTATTTGTGCAATGAGGATGGCTTCTGTAACTACTTTATCGCCTACATACACAGTGCCCCGCATTTCGCAAATGCCCCGGCGAATAGGATGCAACAATTCCATTTTTAAAATCAGCGTATCGCCGGGAACTACTTTTTGCTTGAATTTGCAATTGTCAATCTTAAGAAAGTAAGTATCATACTTATCCGGTGTGTTCCTTGGTATTGCAATAAAGCCACCTGCTTGTGCAAGGGCTTCAGCAAGAAGAACACCCGGCATTACAGAGTTTCCCGGAAAGTGTCCCTGGAAAAAAGGTTCATTATAGGTCACATTTTTTATTGCCACAACATGTGTTTCCGATAGTTCAATGATTTTATCGACCATCAGGAATGGATACCTGTGTGGCAATGTTTTTTCTATTGCGTGTATATCAAGCAGGGGAGGTATGCAAGGGTCATATTTTGGAATTTCCTGCCTGTGCTTATACTTTTTAATATGCTCCTTAATCTTCCTTGCAAATTTTACATTAGAAGAATGGCCCGGGCGGTTAGCTATAATGTGTGCCTTAAAAGGATACCCTACAAGCGCAAGATCGCCGACAACATCAAGAAGTTTATGACGTGCAGGTTCATTAGGAAAACGTAACGTCAGGTTATTAAGAATTCCCGCTTCGCTCACCTTCACATCTTTATTGTGAAATATTTTTGAGATGCGTTCCACCTGGTCTGGCGTTACAGGCTTATCCACCACGACTATTGCATTGTTTATATCGCCGCCTTTTATAAGATGATTGGAAACAAGAAATTCCAGTTCATGAAAAAAACAAAAAGTACGGCAAGGCGCTATTTCAGTGTTAAAATCGGAGATCTTACGAAAATCCGCATGTTGCGTACCAAGTACGGGAGAGTTAAAATCAATTAAAGCATTAATGCGGTAACCATCATAAGGGAGCGCCACCATTTCAACTTTTTTCTCTTCATCTACAAAAGTGATATTATGTAAAATATCATAGTACACCTTTTTTGCCCCCTGTTTT
This sequence comes from Ginsengibacter sp., assembly GCA_039931355.1. Lineage (GTDB taxonomy): Bacteria > Bacteroidota > Bacteroidia > Chitinophagales > Chitinophagaceae > Ginsengibacter. The sequence continues at coordinate 10,238 of JBDTSD010000085.1, read as the reverse complement.
TCAATGCCGACTTTGGAAAGTTGATCTATAAAAAGCTGGGAGCTTCCATCCATGATAGGCACTTCTTCCCCGTTTATTTCAATAAGTACATTGTCAATTTGCATACCTACGAGGGCCGCCATAAGATGCTCTATAGTTCCTACTCTTGCGCCGTTTGCTTCTATAGTAGTGCTCCGGTTAGTTTCAACCACATTATCTACATCAGCCTTTACAACAGGTTTTCCAGGTAAATCAGTTCTTTGAAAATTGATACCTGAGTGAGGCGCAGCAGGTTTAATTAGCATAGTAACAGACTGCCCGGTATGAATGCCAGCCCCGGAAATAGTTACTTCTTCTTTTATAGTATGTTGGTATGTTTCCTCTTTAGAATTCTTTTCCGCCATGGATACGAAAGTATGAAAACTATTGGTTTTTAAGTTTGCATTACTTTTTGATAATTTTTTTTAAAATACAGTAATGCAGTTACTCTGCGACTCTTTCATTCATGAGGCGTTCAATGATTTGTTCAAGTTCTGATATCCTTTTTTCCATATCTGGTAAATTGCGACTGACCGCAAGGCTTCGCATGGAGTTGCCATAATCAAAAGCCGGGCTTCCCGTCACAGCTGTGTTTGGTTTTTTTAATGATTTTCCTACTCCGCTCTGAGCTCCTATTTTGCTACCATCAGCAATTTGAAGATGTCCCGCAAATCCTGCCTGCCCGCCAATCATTACTTTACTTCCAATTTTAGTGCTGCCACTTATACCCACCTGCGCCGCTATTACGGTATCGTTTCCCACTTCTACATTATGTGCAATTTGAATAAGATTATCCAATTTGGCTCCCGCTTTTATAATTGTTGAGCCTATTGTCGCTCTGTCAATTGTAGTATTTGCACCTATTTCCACGTTATCTTCTACAATCACATTTCCTATTTGTGGCACTTTTTTGAAGGTGCCATTCGTCTGTGGAGCAAATCCAAAACCATCAGCACCAATAACAGCTCCGGAATGAAGAGTTACATTTTTGCCAATAACACAGTCGTGGTGAATTTTTACTCCGGGAAAAAGAATAGTGTCATCGTCTATAGATACATTGTTCCCGATATATACCTGCGGAAATAATTTTACATTATTGCCAATATTTACATTTTCACCGACATAAGTAAACGCACCAATAAAAATATTTTCACCCATTCTTGCAGTCGCGGATAGGTACACTGGTTGTTGAATTCCGGTCCAGTTAGCAGTTACCATTTTTTCATGTGCACTTAAAATAATGGCGAAAGCGGAATATGCATCTGGCACTCTTATCAGCGTAGCGTTCACTTCTTTTTCTACTGCCTGGGTATTATTAACGATGATAACAGATGCCTTTGTAGAATATAAAAAATCTTCGTATTTCGGGTTTGCTAAAAATGCGAGTTGCCCGGCCTTTGCCTCTTCAAGCTTACCGAAAGAGGAAACGGTAACTTCGGGGTCTCCCTCGATCTTCCCGTCAATGAGTGCTGCTATTTGTATTGCGGTAAACTCCATTTTCGATATTATATATTTTATTCCAAAGCATTTCTATTTTAAACCAAGTCAATATCAATGTTTGGATAACAAATGTAAAATTTTTTCACGGTGCCAAATAATGTTTGATTGATGAGTGCATTGTCCACTTCAGAGATGTCCTGCACGTTTCCATTTTTGAAAAGAATTTGAATATGTTCGTCCTCTGTATTGTATGTATTATTTTCTGTTTGCCCGGTGAATATAAAATAACCTGCTTCTTCTTCTGATATCTTTAAATAATTCATCACTAACTTTTTCTTTTCCGCTATCTCTTCTTCCCCGGGCTTGTTACTCAAATATCTTACTTTCAGCAGCCTTCGCTTGATTACGCCCTTACAAAGTATTGATAAAATTCTGTCGGGGTGTGTGGTCCATTGCTTGATTGCGCTCATCACATCATAATCGTCCAGCATGCAGAAATCTTCCAGGTGTTCACTTATCCCTTTGCTTAAATAGGTTTCATTCAAAAATATATTTAAAGTATTTGAAGGCGCTTGTGCATGGATTTCCCTGGCTCTTTTTATAATATTAACCAGCATTTTTTCTGCACATAGCACTGTCTTATGAAGATAAACCTGCCAGTACATTAGCCTCCGTGCAACTAAAAATTTTTCTATTGAATAGATCGCTTTTTCTTCCACCATCAATTCTCCATCGTAGACGGTGAGCATTTTTATAATACGATCATAACCAATTACTCCTTCGCTTACTCCTGTAAAAAAACTATCCCGCGTTAAATAATCCATGCGGTCAACATCAAGTTGTCCAGACACTAACTGGTAAAGAAATTTTTTAGAATACTTATTAGTAAATATTTCAATCGCCAATTGAATTTTACCGTCCAACTCTTCATTCATTTTTTTCATAAGAAGAATAGAAATCTCTTCATGGCTTGTTCGCTTTATCAGAACATTTTCCAAGGCATGTGAATAAGGCCCGTGGCCTATATCATGCAGGAGGATGGCAATCTTCGCACCTTGCTCTTCGGCCGGAGTAATTTCAATCCCTTTACTTTTCAATTCCTGCAATGCACTGCACATCAAATGATATGCGCCGAGAGAATGATGAAGCCTTGTATGCACAGCTCCGGGATACACGAGTTGCGCCAAAGCCATCTGATGTATGCGGCGCATGCGCTGATAGTAAGGATGACTGATTATTTTAAAAATCAGATCGTCGTCAATAGTTATAAAACCATAAACAGCATCATTAATAATTTTTCTATGGGGCATTTAAATTTTATAATGTTAAAATGAATCTGAGACTGCGCAAAGGTAATTTTTGGAAAGGGAATAAATTACATTTGTAACCCTTGCCTAAAAGGAGAAATTTAAATAATCTTATAGTACTTAAGCCCCATTAGCGGATTTAGGTTTTAAAAAAATCAATATGAATGCAGCAAAAATTTTATGGGTAGATGATGAAATGGAAAGCCTGAAATCCCAGATTATGTTTTTAGAAAATAAAGGCTATGAAGTAAAATCGCTGAGCAATGGTTTTGATGCAATTGACTATGTAAAAGAAAACTTCGTGGATGTAGTATTGCTCGACGAAAGTATGCCCGGCATAACCGGCTTAGAAACCTTGCAGAAAATAAAAGAACTTAATTCGCAGACGCCGATTGTGCTGATAACAAAAAATGAAACAGAAAATTTGATGGATGAAGCGATAGGTTCACAAATAACTGACTATCTTATAAAGCCTGTTAACCCAAACCAGGTATGGCTTTCATTAAAAAAAATAATAGACAACAGGAGACTGGTTGCCGAAAAAACTACTTCTGCTTATCAGCAGCAATTCCGGGATTTGTTTACGGCGCTCAATGATAATCCTGACCATAATGAATGGATGGACATCTATAAAAAACTAGTGTATTGGGAACTGGAAATGAAGAAAAGTGACAGCCCCGAAATGCAGGAAGTTTTTCAAATGCAAAAGAATGAGGCCAATACAGAGTTCTCAAAATTCATTACGAAGAACTATTCAACCTGGGTAACTGACCCCAAAGCCCAATCGCCAATAATGAGCCATACTTTAATGAAGTTTAAAGTATTTCCGCATGTAGAAAAAGGCACGCCTACTTTTTTTATTTTAATAGATAATTTAAGATTTGATCAATGGAAAGTAATTCAGCCTCTTTTTGCGGAAAGTTTTCGCATACAGGAAGAAGACAGTTTTTATTCTATTCTTCCGACAGCGACACAGTACAGCCGTAATGCGATTTTTGCGGGCATGTTGCCAATTGATATTGAAAAGGCTTTTCCTACAGAATGGAAAAACGATGATGAAGATGGAGGAAAAAATTTATTTGAAGAAGATTTTTTCAAAGCACAATTGAAAAAGCTAAGAAAAGATGATTTAAGATATTCTTATACAAAAATTACCAATCATCACGATGCGCAAAAACTGGTGGACAACATTCACAATTTTATGAGCAACGATATAAATGTAATCGTGTATAATTTTGTGGATATGCTGAGCCATGCACGTACGGAGATGGAAGTGCTTAAAGAACTTGCGGCAGATGAAGTCAGTTATAGAAGCCTTACTGCATCATGGTTTGAGCACTCGCCGCTTCACCAGGCATTGAAGAAAATTTCTGATAAAAAACTAAATCTTATTGTAGCTACCGACCATGGAAGTGTGCGTGTAAACTCCCCGCATAAAGTGGTAGGAGATAAGCAAACGACTGCGAACCTTCGGTATAAGCATGGGCGCAACCTAAATTATGATCCAAAAGAAGTGTTTGCTTTTCGTGATCCAAGACAGGCAGGTTTACCGGTGCCTAATGTAAATTCTTCATTCATTTTTGCGAAGCAGGATGGATATTTATGTTATCCTAATAATTACAATCATTTTGCAAACTATTATCGCAATACATTTCAGCATGGCGGTGTAAGTCTTGAAGAAATGATAATACCCGTTATAAGAATGACGAGTAAATCTGCTACCTGATTTCAATGTCAATAATGTAATTTTGATCATCTTTTACAATCAAACTCCGGGGTTCATAATAACATGAAGTACAACCCAGCAACTTTAAAGAGATTAGAAAACATACTTGATGACAGCGGTTATATAGTAAGATATGAACGTGGTTCTTTCCAAAGCGGTTATTGTATTTTGGAAGATAAAAAAGTGGTAGTTCTCAATAAATTTTTAATTACCGAAGGCAGAATAAACACGTTGATGGATATTATTCCTGTTGTAAATATTAACTATGATATGCTCACTAAAGACTCGCAAAAAATGTATGACGAGATGATCCATCAAAATGTATCGGTAAATAAATAAAGCAAACCCTCCTGCTAAATTTTATTTTTTTAGTTTTGAATGGTGAGTTATCCTTCTTTAAAAATTACTATCCTCGGCTCCGGCACAAGCGGCGGCGTGCCAATGATTGGGTGCAGTTGTCACGTTTGCACTTCCACTAATCCAAAAGATAAACGGTTACGCAGCAGCATACTCGTTCAAAGTGAAACCACTACGTTAGTGGTAGATACCACGCCTGATTTTCGCACGCAAATGCTAAGAGAAAATGTAAAAAAGCTTGATGCAGTGCTTTTCACCCACATGCACAAGGACCATATCGCCGGGCTGGATGATGTAAAGGCATATAACTTTTTCCAAAAAAAATCAATGGATGTGTATGCGAACGAAATAACGCAGCAGGCTTTGAAAAATGAATTCTCTTACATATTTGCAGAGAATAAATATCCAGGCGTGCCTGATGTAAATCTTCACACTATTTCTGATGCACCATTTTTAGTGGGCGACATTCTGGTAATACCTATTCTTGTTTATCATTTAAAGCTGCCGGTGTTGGGTTTCAGGTTTGGTAAGTTTACTTATATCACAGATGCAAACAGGATAGATGATTTGGAAAAAGACAGAATAAAAGGAAGTGATACGTTGGTAATAAATGCGCTTAGGAAAACAGAACACATTTCACATTTTTCTTTGAAGGAAGCCGTTGAGCTAATAGAAGAATTAAAAATTCCGCATGGATACATCACACACATAAGCCATCAATTGGGCACACACGATGAAATAAATAATGAGCTTCCCAAAAATATTCAACTTGCCTGGGATGGAATGAAACTCAATTTTGAATAAATATTTTCCCTGTAGCATTTTCAATAATTAGCCCATTTGAATATTGGCTTTATTGAAGTATTTTACTTTCAATATGCCAATGCGAAAGGAGTTTATAAATGACTATTTTTCTTTTACAAAAAAGGAAAGAAAAGGCGTTGGACTGATCGTGGTTATAATATTCTTAATAAATCTTTCACCTCTTTTTTTTAAATTTTTTACAGATGAAAAGAAATATAGTCACCAGGAATTTGAGAATGAAATAGCCCAGTTAAAAATTCAGCAAACTGATTTTTCATCGGCAAAGAAATACATAAAGTATCCAAATAATTATTCTTCAACTGGAGGGGAAAGCAATGAGAGCATACACGCAGACGTTTTTTATTTTGATCCAAACACCGCTTCATTTAGTGATTGGCAGAGGTTAGGAATCAGGGACAAAACGATTAAAACAATCGAAAAATATATTTCAAAAGGCGGCAAATTTTACAAGCCAGAAGACATTCAAAAAATATGGGGCCTTACTCCTGCAGATGCACGGCGTTTAATACCTTACGTTAGTATTAAAAGCGAAGCCAAACAATATACTGCATTTGAGAAGAAAGAATATCCTGAAACCAAACCGGCTTATTCTCCAAAAGTGTTATTACCAGTGGATGTAAACCTCGCTGACACGACCGCATTCATTAGCCTGCCGGGGATAGGAAGCAAATTGTCCCAGAGAATCATTTCGTTTCGGGATAAGCTCGGCGGCTTTTATTCGACTGACCAGGTTGGTGAAACCTATCTTCTTCCCGACTCCACATTTCAAAAAATAAAACCACGTTTAATTATTAGTAAAAGCATGGTTAAACAAATTAACATCAACACTGCTTCAATAGAGGAGATGAAGCAGCATCCATACCTCAGATATAATATTGCGAATGCAATTTTCCAATACCGCCAGCAGCACGGAAATTTCAACTCTGTGGAAGATATAAAAAAGATAATGTTGGTGACGGAAGATATATTTAATAAGGCATTTCCTTATCTCACTATTCAGTAAACAACTGTATTTTTTATTCAAAAAAACTAACAGCTGTTAGTATTTATTCATTTCGGTTTATCTTGCAGCCATTAAATTACAAAGATGGATTTTAAGAATAGTGAACTTGTAGAACAGGTAGCGCAAACTGCACGAGATTTTGCCCGGCAATATATAAAGCCGCATGTAATGGAATGGGACGAAAGCCAGGAGTTCCCATTACATATTTTTAAAGAACTTGGCAAGCTTGGTATGATGGGCGTGCTGGTACCGCAGGAATACGGTGGTGCAGGCCTGGGTTATCTTGAGTACAGCGCCATCATCCAGGAAATCTCAAAAGTTTGCGGCTCGATAGGCCTTTCTCTGGCGGCGCACAACTCTCTTTGCACCGGCCACATACTTGCATTTGCTAATAAAGAACAAAAAAAGAAATACCTGCCAAAACTGGCTACAGCAGAGTATCTTGGCGCCTGGGGGCTTACAGAGCCTAATACCGGGAGTGACGCCGGCAACATGCGCTGCACAGCTGAGAGGGATGGAGATGATTGGATAATTAACGGAACTAAAAACTGGATAACACATGGTAAAAGCGGTGATGTCGCGGTCGTTATTTGCAGAACAGGCGAGCCTCGCACGAGGGATAACTCAACTGCGTTTATAGTTCCCCGTGATACTCCAGGTTTCAAGGCAGGTAAAAAGGAAAATAAATTAGGTATGCGTGCGAGTGAAACCGCGGAAATGATATTTGACAATTGCCGCATACCCGACACAGCAAGAATGGGTGAGGTAGGTGAAGGCTTTAAGCAGGCGATGGGTGTTCTTGATGGAGGCAGAATATCCATTGCGGCCTTAGGACTCGGTATTGCAAAAGGCGCTTATGAAGCTGCACTCCAGTATTCAAAAGAAAGGCACCAGTTCGGTAAACCGATTGCTGAATTCCAGGGAATCTCTTTTAAGCTCGCTGATATGGCCACAGAAATTATGGCTTCTGAACTATTAATCAACCAGGCGTGCGATATGAAAATGCGGGGTGAAAATATCACGAAAGAATCAGCCATGGCAAAATATTATTCCAGCGAAGCTGCTGTAAAGATTTCAACAGATGCGGTGCAAATATTTGGCGGCTATGGTTATACCAAAGATTATCCTGTAGAAAAATTTTATCGAGATAGTAAGTTATGTACAATAGGAGAAGGCACCAGCGAAATACAAAAACTTGTTATTGCCAGGGAAGTTTTAAGATGATTGTATTTCGCGAGCTCACTTTCTTTTTAAGAAAGTTTTGCCTCAAATTTACCCCATTGCAAAGACTTATATTTTTTTGTCTTCTCCAAATAAACCCCCTAATTTGTCTTTGGCAAAGCCTTCAATCTTTTCACCGGTAGCTCCAGGTATGAAGTCAGATATTTTGTCTAAGAAATCGCCGCCGTCATGCACAGGGTCTGCTGCGTTTGCATTTATTTCAGAAGGTGTAGTGCCCGGCCCGGAAGGAGTAGTACCTGACTGAAAGAGATTATCTATTGCGCCGCCTACCATTGGGAACTTTTCTTTCACAAAGTTTGTTATGGTACTTAGTATTCCATGAGATTGCTCTGCACTTAGCCCGTGATTGTCTTGTAATTTTTTTATCAACTCTTCCATTATCAATTGCTTTTAATTTTATAAATATTTTCGTACACAAATTAGTATATTCTCGAGAAAGAAATTTTTTATAAACTTTATTCAAAAATTTGAAATTAAAAAAAAATGAAATTAACATCGGCCAATTTGTTTATTATGATTATTTGTGCAGGCATGTTTGCATCACCGTTAACCGTTTTCGCACAAGACCAAACCATTAAGGATTTACAAACTAACTCTTCAAAAGAAATTAAGAAAGAAAAAATTGACAGCGGTAAAACGTGGAAAACCGGCGGCATTTTTAACCTGAATTTTGGCCAGGGAAGCCAAAGCAATTGGGCCGCCGGTGGGGATGACTTTTCTTTATCAATCGCTTCTTATTTTGGATATTACGCTTTCTATAAAAAAGGAAGATATAGTTGGGATAACACCATGGACTTTAATTACGGCGTTGTAAATACAACAAGTCTTGGAACGCGGAAAAATGATGACCGCATAGATCTTTTATCTAAAGTTGGCTATTCGTTGACGCCAAAACTCGATGCAGCTGCATTGATTAATTTTCATTCGCAATTTTCAAAAGGATATAAATATAATGGTGATGGAACAAAAGATCTTTTGTCCAACTTTCTATCTCCGGGCTATCTTTTATTAAGCCTTGGATTGGATTATAAGCCTGCGAAAGGCCTGTCAATATTTGTATCACCAATTACCTCCCGATGGACTTTTGTGAACAACGACAGTTTATCTGCAAAAGGTTCCTATGGCGTAACGCCAGGAAAAAAAGTTAAGAATGAAATAGGGGCTTTTTCGAGCATCACTTACCTAACGGATTTGAATAAAACCATTAGTTATAATGGAAGGCTCGATCTCTTTTCTAATTATGGACATAACCCTCAGAACGTAGATATAATGATGAACAACATGTTTATCGCCAAGCTTTCTAAACTACTTACTGCGAGCCTTGGGCTCAACTTAATTTATGATGATGATGTAAAGCTTTTTGGACCTAATGGCGATTCTCCCGCATTACAGTTTAAATCATTGATTGCGGTAGGGTTTAGTGTGAAATTTTAATGATGAATTTTCGATAAATGAATTTATTAAATATAAAAAGCACCTAACCATAACAGTTAGGTGCCTTCTTTTTTAAGCTCTATAAATTCTCTATAATTCCTGCAATGCCCTGCCCGCCGCCAACACAGGCGGTAACGATTCCATATTTTTTATCAAGCCTCTTCATATCATTAATAAGCTGGATGGTAAGCTTGGCGCCGGTGCAGCCTAGCGGATGGCCTAATGCGATTGCGCCACCATTTATATTTACTTTCGATGGATCAAGATCAAGTGTTTTAATAACAGCCAACGATTGCGAAGCAAAAGCTTCATTCAATTCCACCAGGTCTATTTGAGAAAGATTCATTCCTGCTTGTTTTAAAACTTTTGGAACAGCCTCTACCGGCCCAATACCCATCACCCGTGGATGTACACCAGCGCTTGCGCAGGCAACCAATTTTGCGATTGGTTTTAGTTTAAGTTCATGCATCATTTTTTCGCTCATTACTATTACAAAGGCAGCGCCATCACTCGTTTGTGAAGAGTTGCCTGCTGTAACCGTGCCACCCAATGCGAAGGCCGGTTTTAGCTTTGCCAGCGCCGCTAACGATGTATCTGCACGCACACCTTCGTCTGTATCCACAACAAAACTTTTTTTATCTCTTTTTCCACTTTCATCTACATAAATTTCCTCAACAGGCATAGGAAGAATACCGCTTTTGAAATAGCCATTAGATATGGCCTTTACCGCTTTTTGATGAGAATGCAGGCTGAATTCATCTTGCTGTTCGCGGGTTACTTCATACTCCTTCGCAACCGCTTCTGCAGTAAGGCCCATGCCTAAATAATAATCAGGCGTTTCCGATGTTACTGAATAAGCGGGTACTGTTTTCCAGCCCGACGTAGG
>JBDTSD010000084.1:0-18241 GCA_039931355.1 Ginsengibacter sp. | reverse complement strand
ATCGGGTAAGCTATCGTTATTTGCATTTATGATTGCAGCATCTTTATAAGAAGTTAGCTGTGCCTGCCATGGTAAGGCTCTTGTTTCAAATTCAAGATTGCCTTTGTTTATTAGAACAGCATTTGAGAAATAATCAGCAGAAAAGACATCTGCATTTTTTAATTTTTCTGAACCAAAAAGCCCGGTGAGTGAAGCTTTTGCAAAATCTTCAGCATACAAAAATTTCTTTTTTACAAGAGGGATCTGCTTTTCAAGCTCAGCCTTATTTGCGAAAGGAATTTCTTTGCCATCCAGGTAATATGTTAACACTTGCTCTTTTTTTCCATTATCATCAAAGTCACTATAGTACAATCTTACAGGCTCAGCAGGTGATGCTTTTAACCGGCTGTTCAAGCCAAGATTTCCCACTATTAAATCGACATCGCCATCATTATCCACATCACATGGAAGCATGAAATTCCACCACCCTTTTTTATCAGTCAATAATTTTTTTGTAAATTTCCCTTTATCATTTATGAAGGCAACAATACCCCCCCATTCAAGAGAAAGTAATAAATCTTTATCACCGTCCTTATCAATATCATACCATAATCCTTGCGTTACAAACCCAACTTTGGATAAGCTTTTTGCATATTGCTCAGTGACATCTTTAAATTTTCCTGTGCCATCATTTTGCAAAAGATAAGACTGCGGGACTTGTCCATATTCCCATGGAACTGTTCTTGCACCAATGAATAAATCTATAAATCCGTCGCCGTTGAAATCATAAGATGTAACAGTAGAGGCCGTCAGGTAAAGATTACTAAATGCATTTTCCAATTTTGTAAAATTGGCTTTCCCATCATTCAAATACACCCGCGGTGAGTTGTGAAAATCGTTACCATAATATTCATTGCCGCCACTGGCAATTATTAAGTCTAAGTTTCCATCATTATTTACGTCAGCAAAACAGGCATCCACATTTTCATAAATGCTGTCCTTATCCAACACAGCCTGTTCAGATTTTATAAATTTTCCTGAAGGATTTTGCAAAAAAATTGCACTTTTTGCGTTGCGCGACGCACCAATAAATATATCATCCAACCCATCATGATTTACATCTGCAACGGCCAGGGCCGGCCCTTCGGTTGAAAACATGTGAGGTATTAAAGATTCCCTGTCAAACTCGTGGAACTCATCTTCCTTATGCAGGTAATTTACATTTACCTCTTTTGTTATATCAACCATGGGTGTTGTTGTGTTTTTATAAAACCCAATTATACTGTTGTAATTGAATGGCTGTAGATTTGTTTGATAAGTAAATAACAAAAATGAGCCGGTGTCCGGTATGGAAAAAGACTGGTAAGAATTATCTGGCCATACTATAAATGCAGAATCAATTGTTGTGTTTTTTAATCCCACACTTACAGGTATTTGCATGCTCGACATAAAACCCTTTACAGGATAGTTTTCATAGGTCCTGATTTGTTTGTTTGCAAATAAGATCACTTTCGCACCAATCGCATTAATATTCTGAGATGAACCCTTTAATCTTATTTGGATTGATGCTCTTTTGTTAGACTGGCTGATTTTATTTTCATATACTAAAGCCGGGGCATTGATGTTATTCACTACGATATCCATGTCTCCATCATTATCAAGATCGGCATAGATAGTGCCGTTGGAGAAGGTTGGGGTGCTGCCGTCCACTAAACTATCTTCATCGCTGAAAGAAAAGTTTCCGTTGTTCTTAAAAAATTTATTGGGCAATTTTATTTCAGGAAACTTGTCAATAAGCTTGAGGTCTTTTTCCCGAAAATTATTCTCGCGAATCTTTTGTTGCACATCTCCATTTGAAACGAAATTGATATAATCTATATCGTTCATTCGCTTGGGAATGCCATTTGAAATAAAAAGATCTTTCAACCCATCATTGTCAAAATCAAGCCAAAGGGGCGCCCACGACCAATCTGTTGCCGCAACGCCACCGTACAATCCTACTTCGCTAAACATTCCGTTGCGCCGGTTATATTGCAAATTATTCCTTGTGTATTGATGAGAATAACCACTCTTAATTTTAAAATTGAAAATATCGTACGAGTCTTCGCCCAATGATCTCTTTAAGATATAGGGATCAGAAGGCAACATATCGGCAGAAATAATTTCCGGGTATCCATCATTGTTAGCATCTGCCATATCCACTCCCATTGAGAATTGGCTGGTGTGCATTAGCCGCTGCTCGCCTTCATCTTTGAAGGTTCCGTTTTTTTGATTGATATATAAATAATCATTTTCATGAAAGTCATTTCCAATATAAATATCAGGCCAGCCATCAAGATTTACATCCGCGATAGAAATTCCCAAACCGTAACCGATAGCAGAACTGTTAATACCTGTTTCTTTTGTTACATCAGTAAATGGAATTACGGCATTTGTATTTCCCGCGGAAGCCTTTGAATTGTTTCTAAATATGCGGTCGCCGGATAATGGATGATATGTTCCTAAAAATTGATTGCGCGGATGAAACGTTCCATTTTCATGTACAGAATGATTCAGTAAAAACATATCGAGATCGCCATCCATGTCATAATCAAAAAATACTGCCTGTGTGCTGAAACCTGAAAAATCAAGGCCATATTCATGAGCCTTATCAATGAAAGTGGGAATACCCTTTTTATCAGGCCCCTGGTTGATGAGTAATTGATTTTTACTATGCAGGGTTTCATAATCTCCAACGCGGCAGATGTAAATATCAAGTAAGCCATCATTGTTTATATCAACAACTGAAATGCCCGTTGTCCATCCCCCATCGCCAGGTATTTTTGCTTCCGCAGTAACATCGGTAAATTTTAGTTTTCCTTTATTAAGATATAATTTGTTCTGTCCCTGGTTAGACCCAAAAAATAAATCCACTAAACCATCATTATTAAAATCGCCTGCACCAACACCACTTCCATTGTAGAAATAAATGTATTTAAAGAGATTAAACTGCTGGTTGTAGGTGAGGTTGTTGCTAAAGTCAAGGCCTGTACTTTCACTGTTTAAAACTTCGAACACAGGCAGCCCGGTTTTCTTTGCCGGCTTGCAACCTGGAAGAACTGCTACAATAAGCAGCACTACTAACATAATGGTATTGCAAAATTTTTTTGAAATCATCTTTAATAACCAGTTACTTTTTTATTTGATATAACAAAGGAAAATCATCGTTTCTTGTGATGAGAATAAATCGCTTTTCTTTGTCATCAATTTCTTTAATGTCCTTTATTTCTCCAATGATATTTAATCCGGATGCAGAATGATTCATTATTGCAAAATTTCCATTTCCCTTATTTATTAACACATCGCCATAGCCGGCATCTAGCCGGCCTAATTGAGGAGGGAATTCAAATTTATTTCCTCCAAGGATCAGATCACTTTTTTTGTCGCCATTTATATCAACAACTGAAACTGCGTTTACACTTGATAGTTGTACCATTGGCGGCAATTTCTGTATGGTGAAATTTCCATTGCCATTATTTATCGCAATAACCGAGCTGCAATAATTGAATTTTTTTACAGATGATTTTTCTATCATTTCTTTATTGAATAACTGCTGTATTGACCTGGGGGCGTAATCGCTATTCTTTAAGTTTTCTTTTTTCAAAAATGGAAATTGCTCTGTTACCTCCTTTCTTAAAAATACAGGCATATCTTTTCCTTCAATTGTTTTGGTTATGAACTGGTCCATAGAGCCATTTTGATCGAAATCATTCAGCCATATTTTTACAGGATGCGCTGAATCCGGCCTGAGGTAAAAATTTTCGCCAATATTACCGAGGATCAAATCTTCTTTTCCATCTCCATTTACATCAGCCGTTGCAACCGTTTGCCACCAACCATACAAGTTCGAAAGATTTGTATTTTTTAATTCGTCAAACTTATTGTCATTGTATGAAAATATTCGCGTTGGCATCCATTCACCGGTTATGATCAATTCTTTTTTATCGTCGCCTGTTACATTAGCCCACGTTGCGCCTGTTACCATTCCCGCATGTGCTATCCCCTCATTCATGTTGGCGGAAACATCTGTAAAATGCCCGTTACCATCATTGCGGTATAGATAGCTTGTTGGAGTAACGCCGTAAGAAAACGGAACACTTCGGCTGCCAACAAATAAATCCAAATCGCCATCGCCATCATAATCATTCGCAACAGCAACAGATATATTCATTCCATTTTTTGGAAAGGCTTCGGCATCAAGTGAAAAATTTCCCTTGCCATCATTTTTGTATAATCTGTGTTGCAATTCCCTTCCCGCAAAAGGCACATTATTCCCCCCGGAGCCAATAAATAAATCAAGGTCTCTATCTCCGTCGCAATCAAAAAACAGCAAGGCAACATCTTCAAACGTGGCAAATTCCTCAAACACATTTTCGTCTTTTTTCATAAAGCCATTCTTTGTTTGCAGGTACAATTGCCCCGCCTGACCTGCTGCGCCTCCAATATAAACATCTGGCAGTCCATCCCCATTTACATCTCCTACTACGGCCTGCGGCCCCTCTCTCGATAACATTTCCGGAAGATTTCTTTCAGCATAATAATCTACCTGATCATCTTCATTGTGCTTTTCCATCGTGGTATTAACCGGTTGAAATAGTGGATGGGAAACTTCATCTTTCGTAAAATAAATATTTCCCTTTTGATCTGGCTGTTGCAATATATATACGCTATCCGTTTGAGGATGATACCAGGTGTCGTATGTTCTATCTGGCCATATTACAATCATTGAGTCAACCTTTGCATTTTTACCAAGGCCAATAATTTGCTTGTAGTCAACAGACGCCTGGAAGCCACGGCTGGGTGCTATTTCACGGGAGTAAACCTTGCTATCTTCATATATTTTTATTTTGCTGCCAATTGCAAATGTGTTTTTGCCCCTGCCCTTCAACAATATGCCGATATAATTATTTTTATTTTCTTCACGGGAATAGTTTCGGTATATAAATGCGGATTGGTTCTCATTATTTATGACGAGGTCAAGGTCGCCGTCGTTATCTAAATCGCCGTAAGCGATGGTATTAGAAAAAGTGGGTTTGCCGAAGCCCCATGATTTACCAACATCAGTAAATTGTAAATTGCCATCGTTCTTAAAAACACGATTAGGTAAGGCCGTTGAAGGTATTTTTTTTAAGACTTCATCCATTGCTACTTTCTTGCCCGTTTCCGCCATAGTTTGATATATATCATTATAAAAAAAATCTAAAAAATCGAGGTTACCCAAATCTTTACTGATTCCGTTACAGACAAAAATATCACTCAAACCATCATTATCGGCGTCAAAAAATAATCCTCCCCAGCTCCAGTCAGTTCCTGAAATGCCGGCATAATTGCCAATCTCACGAAATGTTCCATCACCATTATTTAACTGCAAACAATTTTTTACATACTGATGATAGAGCCCTGCTTTTTGTTTGCTGTTATACAGATCATAATTGTCAAAAGTGCCTGTAGTCTTCAACCTGTAATCATCGTCCGGTATCATATCTGTTGTAAAAATTTCAGGATACCCATCATTATTTATATCTGCAATATCAGTGCTCATTGATGACATGCTAATCTTTTGCAAACGGTCTTCCAGTTCATCTTTAAATGTTCCGTTTTTTTGATTTATATATAGATAATCACGTTCAATAAAATCATTACCCACATACACATCGGGATAACCATCTCCATTAATATCGCCAACTGAAACTCCCAAACCAAAACTTAATAAGCCTGTATGCAGGCCGGCTTCTTTAGTTACTTCTGTAAAGTGATTGTTATCGTTACGATATAAATGATTGCCGCCGCCTCTAAGATTATCACTTACATTCCATTTAGATATGTCGAGGTCACGCATATTTGCGTAATTAAGCGAGCCGAAGGGAATAGGGCTGTTGTTGATTACCAGGCAATCAAGATCGCCGTCCATATCATAATCAAAGAAAGAAGCTTGTGTGCAATAACCCGAAACATCCAAACCATACTGAGCAGCGGATTCTGTAAACGTGACCTCACCCTCTCCCGTGGGAGAGGGAGAAAGATGTTTATTGATGTATAATTTATTCCTGCGGTTGCCATCGTTGATATGCCCTGAGTTGCATACATAAATATCCAGCCAGCCATCCCCATTTACATCGGCCATTACCACGCCGGTGCTCCACATGCTATCCTGCTTCAATCCTGCTTTTGCTGATACGTCTTCGAACTTCCAATTGCCTTTATTAATGTACAATTTATTTTCTCCCATATTGGAGCTTAAAAAAATATCTGCAATCCCGTCATTATTAATATCGCCGATGGCAGCACCACCGCCGTTATAAAAATTACGGAAGTAAAAGCTGTTATCAAGCTTTGTATCTGTTACAGTATTTTGAAAATTAATGCCGGTGCTATCTACCAACCGAAACAAAGTATTTACCGTGGGTTGTTTTTTATTGCAGGAATTTAATAGGACAAGGATGTATGTTCCCATAAACACATACTGTACTATTATATTTTTTTTACACACTAAGAAATACTATTAATGAAATTAACGGTGATTAAATTAATGAAAGAACACTATCCTATTATGCAATAGTTTCCATTCACTTTTTTATTTTAAATAATGAAGGAACCTGGTCATTTTCTACAATCAATATATATCGGCTACCCGCCCCCGTTATCTCTTTGATATCTTTGATCTCACCTGGAAGTCTTAATCCTGACAACTGTGGCTCAATCCATGTGAATTGCCCTTTACCCTGGTTTATCAGCACATCTCCAAAACTTGCGTCGAGCCTGCCGAACTGTGGGGGAAATTGAAACATATTGCCACCGAGTACCAGGTCTGGTTTTTTATCATTGTTTATGTCAATACAGTCAACAGCGTTCACACTTGATAATTGCACTCTTGTTGGCAATTTTTGAACTGCAAAGTTTCCTTGTCCTTTGTTTATGGCAATGATAGAGCTGCAATAATTGAATGTTTTTACCGTTGCCTTTTCTATTAATTCGTTGCTGAATAATTGCTGAATTGTCTTGGTTGCATACTCTGCATGCTTTAGATTTTGCTTACGCAAAACGGGAAACTGATCTGTTATTTCTTTTTTCAGGAATACGGGCATATCCTTGCCATCCACCGTATAGGTAAGAAATTTATCAAGCACATTATCCTGGTTAAAATCGTTGATCCATAATTTGACAGGGTTCGCCGAATCAGGATGGAGGTAGAAATTTTCACCCACATTCCCGATGATAAGATCTTCTTTTCCATCACCATCTACATCGGTTACCGCAATAGCCTGCCACCATCCAGACAAGTTATTCAGATTGGACCTGACTTCAATAAAGTGATCGTCCTTGTAAGAAAAGATATGCGTTCCCATCCATTCGCCTGTAATCACCAGTTCCTTAGAAGTGTCGCCTGTAACATTGGCCCACACTGCTCCTGTGACCATACCGATATTTGCTATCGCGGGATTTTTTGATTTTGCAACATCAGTAAAATGGCCGTTACCATCATTTACATATAAGAAACTTTCAGCCGCAGAACCGTACTCCATCGGCACACTTCTCCCCCCGACAAAAAGATCGGTGTAACCATCTTTATTAAAATCATAAGCAACAGCAACCCCGGCATTCATTCCAAAAGGAGGAAACGCATTTACATCAATTACGAAATTCCCTTTTCCATCATTTTTATATAACCTGTTCTGCATTTGCCGGCTATAAGAAGGGTTGTCATTTCCACCGGGTCCAACAAAAAGATCTAAATCACCATCATGATCGGCATCAAAAAACAAAACCGCTTCGTCTTCGAAATCAATAAACTGATTAAATGCCGGCTCTTCTTTTTTCACAAACTTTCCCGCCAAAGTCTGCAAGTATATTTGCCCGGGGTGATTCTGTGTGCCTCCGACATAAACGTCCTGCAGGCCGTCACCATTCACATCGCCAACGGCTATTTTTGGACCTTCCCGCGACAACATCTCAGGAATATTTCTTTCGTAATAAAAATCTACATAGTCATCGTCTACGTGTTTATCAAAATCACTTTTTTCGGAAACCAGGAGAGTGCTTATTGGATCATGCAACAAGCTATCAGGAATATATTTTCTGCTTCCGCTTTGCTGAATCACCAGCACTGTATCTATCGGCGGATGAATAAAACTGCTTGATGACCTGTCTGGCCATGTAATAACCATCGAATCTATTTTTTCTATTTTCCCCAAACCAAGGATTTGTTTATAATCCATAGATGATTGAAAGCCGCGGCTGGGAATTACCTCTCGTGTTATTACCTGGTTATTAGCATATACTTTAATAGTGCTCCCTATAGCAAAAGTATTTTTGCCCTGGCCTTTTAAAAAAACACCCAGGTAATTATTTTTATTTATCTCGCGTGAATTGTTCCTGTAAATAAAAGCGGGTCCGTTTTCGTTGTTCACTACCAGATCAAGATCACCATCATTATCAAGATCACCGTAGGCAGCACCGTTAGAAAATGAAGGCTGCGTAAATCCCCACGATTGCCCCATATCCTTAAATTTTAAGTTTGCAAGATTTTTATACGCTTTATTAATCATTGGGTTTATGGGTATGTTCTTTACAACTTCATCTATATTTTCCTTTTTACCGGTTAGCACCATTTTTTGGATAACATCATTTGCAAAAAAATTCATGAAGTCCAGGTTTGTAACATCACGGTTCACGCCATTGCATACATAAATATCATTGTAGCCATCATTATCGGCATCAAAAAATAATGCACCCCAACTCCAGTCAGTTGCAGAGACGCCGCTATAATCAGCGATCTCTGAGAACGTTCCATCTTTATTATTTAGCTGAAGGCAGTTTTTCATATACTGGTTGTACAAGCCATTTTTCACCTTGTTCCGGTACACATCAATGTTATCAAACGAGCCTAATGTTTTTAGGCGGTAGTCACCTTCGGGCAACATGTCGGTAGTAAATACCTCGGGATAGCCATCATTGTTTATATCCGCAAGATCTGCACCCATCGAGGAGAAACTCGTGTGTTGCATACAATTTTCCAGGTCATCTTTGAAAGTTCCATTCTTCTGATTGATATATAAATAATCCCTCTCGTATGAATCGTTTGCCACATACACATCAGGATAGCCATCGTTATTAAAATCACCAATAGTAACCCCAAGCCCAAAGCTAATAAGACTTCCATGAATTCCAGATTCCCTGGTAACTTCTGTAAAATGGCCGCTATCATTTCTAAACAAATGATCGCCGCCACCTTTCAAAAAATCGGCCACGGGCCATTGAGCGTCGGGAAGATCGCGCCTGTTAGAAAACCCTATAAGATTTACCGGCAGCGGGCTATTATTAATCATAAAACAATCAAGGTCACCATCAAGATCGTAGTCAAAAAAAGAAACCTGCGTGGTGTAGGCGGAAATATCCAGGCCGTATTTGGCGGCAGATTCGGTAAAAGTGAGATCGTGGTTATTAATGTATAATTTATTTTTCCTGTGGCCATCCTTCATGTGGCCCGAATTGCAGATGTATATATCAAGCCATCCGTCATTATTTATATCAACCATCACTACGCCTGTGCTCCACATACTATCCTGCCGCATTCCACAGGTGGAGGTAATATCCTCGAATTTCCAATCGCCTTTATTTATGTAAAGCTTATTCTCTCCCATATTGGAAGTAAGCATCACGTCAGTTTTTCCATCGTTGTTTATGTCGCCAATTGCTACACCTCCGCCATTATAAAAATTTCGAAACAGGAAACTATTATTGATTTGCTGATCCTGTACTTTGTTGTCGAAAGAAATACCGGTGTTATTTACCAACTCAAATAAATTCTTATTCTCCTTTTTTCTACATGATAAATTAAAGATTATTAAAAGGCAAGCATAAATGAGAAACTTAGTAAAAGGCATAGAGCAAAACAATAAAACAATTAAGTGAAAGAAATTACAAATTTATTTGTAAGGAATTCTTATAAATGATAAAGGCCATTAATACATAATGACCTTTATCGTTTGTATTTTATCTAAATATTATTCGTACCCTGGGTTTTGATGCAGATTAGGATTTGCAAGTAATTGATTCGGTGCGATCGGGAATAATAAATTCTTCTCCGGATCGTCATCAGCATTCTTTAAAGCCCATTTGGCCAAGAACACTCCATACCTGATGAGGTCCTGGCGTCTCCAACTTTCCCAATACATCTCACGGCCTCTTTCGGCAAGGAGGGTATTTGGATCTGCAACATTTGCAGGGTTTACAAGCGTCAAGCTTGCCAAGGGAGTCGCCCCACGAACCGTTCTCAATGTATTAACAAGTACCAAAGCCCCGGCAGCATCTGGAGCTGAAGACCTTAATTTTGCTTCCGCAATCATTAATACTACATCAGCGAACCGGAAAATTTGCAGCTGATTAGTTTGATTTCCCCCACTGTATGCAGCGTAGTCCGGTGGATATTTAATCACACGAACACCAGCCACTTCAAGCCTTTTTCTATCGGTTTCTATAAGTTTTACATCCTGGGTAAATGCGAGGGGATTACCCTGGCGATCAGTTTCAGCGACGCCCATTTCATTAAATTGTTGCCCGACTAAAAAACCTGGTTTTAACCCCGATTGGCTGGTAACGCCTGGATATGATTGACCACCTACGCGAGTATCAGCTGTACCAAACATATTGTAGAAATCTGCCACAGTACTAAATCCATTCCAGCCCGCTCCGCCATAGGAGTTATTCTTATCCCATGCATTGTAATGCAGGGTCATCATCCACCTGGCATTAATACCGCCACTATTGATACCGTTAGAAGAAGAAGCTCCTGTATTCGGCCAGGCTAAAATCCTTTCTTTAGATAAAGTCGCATTTTGAGGCCCGAAATTATCAAAATAATTGGCTGTAAGGCTATAACCCACAGAGCTACTGGTAATTGCTTGTCCTAAACTAATTACCTGTTGCATATCGGGATCAGCAAATGTGGGAGCTTTTTTATTAAGAAAGGCACCTTTATTCAATAACACTTTCATGAGTAAAAACCGGGCCGCATCCGGGCTAGCTTTGTAAGGTGAATTTGAAGCCGGTAAAAGGGGAATAATTTTAGTTAGCGTAGCTACCAAAGTATCTACTGCTTGCTGAGGATTTAGTACAGGTGATGCTGTAATAGCGTTATAATCTTTAACATCCCTGTAAGGTACTTGCCCGAATAAGTCAAGATAATAAAATTGGGCGAGTGAACGCAGAAATAATGCTTCGGCTTGCTGGGTTGGAGTAGGATTGAATGCTAAAACCGTTATGGCGCTACTTTCCAATGATCCAAGACCATTAAACACACTGCTCATTTGAGTATGAATATTAGTCCATGTATGCTCATGCAATACTCTCCACACTCCATTGTCATCCCAGTCACCACCCCGTACCGGAATCAGGGCCTCATCGGTTGTTGTTTCCTCCAAAGAAAACAATTGATCCTGCGCATGTAATAAACCGTTCATATTGTTATAAGCACCATTTAGAAGTGCATTAACATCTGTTGAACCAGAATTTGGCGAGCTGGTGAAACTGTCTTGTAATTTTTGATCCAGTTTTGTGCAACTTAGCGCACTTACCAGGCCAAGGCAGATAATGATTTTATTATTTATTTTCATAATTTAATTTTTAAATTTCATATCAATTATAAACTGAAATTAAATCCGAATAAGAAAGTTCTTTGAGTAGGGTAACCGATATAATCGATACCTAATGAAGGTATTCCATTTAATGCTTTGTCAACATTTACCTCAGGATCAAATCCTTTATATTTTGATATTACAAACAAGTTATTTGCGCTAACATAAACACTCAATCCCTTAACAGCGGGGCCTACATTACCGAAGGAATACCTTAAAGCTACACTACCAAGTTTTAAATAATTACCGTTTTCCAGGAATCGGGTAGAAGCAGTAATTGGATTAGAGGTGTTTTCACCGTTACCAATAAGCCCGGAAGCGATATTTCTGCCTCCATTAATATTGGAAATATTAAGTACGCTCATGGCAGTATTGTTATACAATTTGTTTCCGAAAGAACCGTGACTGCTAACATTTAAACTTAGTTTTTTATAACTAATATCTGTAGAAATGCCTACAAATGTTGATGGATTTGGGTCGCCAACATAACTTGGTATAGCATCGTAAGTACCAATACCATCTTTATCATACCCATTGAAATTACGCAAATAATAAACATCAATTGGCTGGTTGTTGGCAATAGCTTCTGCAAATGCACCCGATGTACCTTGTCCATGTAATCCTCCTGTAATGTCCAAAGGATTGGCGCCTGCAGGTGGATAAACAAACTTATTTTTTACAAAAGTAATATTGCCATTAACACTCCAATTAAAGTTTTTACCCTGTACAATATCAGCACCCACTCCAATTTCTACGCCTTTATTTGTCACATAAGATCCAGTCAGATTTTTATATACCGAAGCACCTGCACTTGGCTGTGGTAAAACTGCGAGATAAATTGGATCAGTTGTTTTCTTGCTAAAATAATCAATAGCGCCATACACCCGGCCGCCAAGAATAGCGAAGTCCAATCCAATATCAACGGATTTTACAGTTTCCCATTTTAAGCTGTCATTTCCAAAATGCGCAGCACCTACTGATCCATTACTATTATACCTGTAAACATCTAAAGCCGCATCTGATGCAAATTCCTGGTTTCCGGTTTCACCGTATCCTGCTCTTAGTTTCAATGAATTAAAGAGCGATACCCCCTTCATAAAATCTTCATTTTTTATATTCCATGCCGCAGCTACAGAAGGGAAATATGCATATTTATTATTTTTCCCAAACTTGCTTGAACCATCTGCTCTAAAAGTTCCTGTTACAAGGTATTTATCCTGGTAATTTAAAACAGCCCTTGCGAAATAGCTTTGAATTTCTACTTTAGGATCTTTAAATGCCGATGTTCTAAGATTTGCCTGCAGGCCATCTTGCAAATTATCGTAATAGTGAACATTAATCAGGTTATGCTGGTTGAGGTTATAGTCAAATTGAAAAACGCTTGTTGCATTTCCTTTAAACTGTGTTTGCCAGTATTCATATCCTACCAAAGCATTTAAAGACAAATCATGGGTAATATCTTTATTGAGAGTGAGCGTATGTGTTATTGTTGTCGAAAGCAAATAATTATCTGCCGTTGCTGCAACTCCTTTTCCATCAGGATCACCTCCCGTCTTTGCGATCCATCCCTGAATCTCGCCTTTCCTGCTTCCGACTCCATAGTTCAAACCATAAAGCAACCGGTATTCTAACCAGGGGGTAATTTTATATGCCACATTCATACTACCTAATAAAGTAGTAATATTAGCGATATCATTGTAAGCTGCAGAAAAAGCCGATGGATTTACCTGTCCGCTTGGATTATTTTGGTTATAAGTACCGTCCTTATTGGTTAAGGACAATGTTGGATTCCATATTAAAGCCAAAGAAATAATGTTTCCTGCGCTTCCGGCATCCTGCGAAATTGGTGCAATATGCTCAGTTACATTTGCTGCAGTAGCATTAAAACTTATACTTAGCTTATCATCAAGAAATTTATACTGTCCATTAAAATTGGCAACATATTTTTTGAGATTTGTTTTCAAGATAATTCCATCCTGATCACTGGCAAAAAAGGAAGCGCGATATTTTCCATTAGCGTTTCCACCACTCATAGCGAGTGAATAATTTTGGGTAAATGCCTTTCTAATGATAGCATCAAATGCATTAATGCTTGCTCCGGAATCGGAAATAGGCGCCTGGTATTTTGCTAACGCAGACCGGTATCCCGCAGCATCCAATACATCCACCTTTCTCATTACATCACTAAAACCTACGGAAGCACCAGCCTCTATTTTAGCGGGTCCAGCGCTTCCCTTTTTTGTTGTAATAATTATAACCCCGTTTGCGCCCCTTGAACCGTAAATGGCGGACGCCGAAGCATCTTTTAAAACATCAATAGATGCAATTTCACTTGGATTAATAAATGTTAAAGGATCACCACCCGGAGTAGTTCCCAAACCTGAGGGATTAAACCCGGGCCGTGGAGAACGCCCATCCAATGGAACTCCATCTACTACATATAGAGGAGTGTTACCAGTTCTAATTGAATTGTTACCCCTGATTTTTACAATAGTTATTCCGCCTGGCTGGCCGCTACTATTAGTAATTTGCAGCCCCGGCACTTTACCCTGTAACAATTGTTCCGGAGAATTTATTTGGCCCTTGTTAAAATCTTTGGATTGGATGGAGGAAACCGAACCAGTTAAGTCTTTCTTTTTAACTGAACCGTAACCGATAATTACTACGTTTTCCAGGGCCTGTGCATTTGTTTCCAATACCACGGTGACTTTGGAATCCGATACAATACTCACCCGTTGAGTTTCAGATCCAACATAGCTAACCTGTAACTGTTTGGCTGTTGAAGGAACATTAATCGAAAACGTTCCATCAGCCGCAGTTCTGGCACCGGTTTTCTCGCCTACCACGGTAACAGAAGCATCAGTTAATGGAGTGCCTTCTTTGGAAAGAACCGTACCTGTAATTGTACGTTGGGCAATTGTTTGAAAAAAGCAAAAACACAGGAATATTGTGCTTAGCAGTAGCTTTTGTCTCATAAGCTTTCGTAAATTTTAAAAATGGTTAATAATAGTAACGTGTAATTTACACACAATTGTTAAATAAATACCAATTTATCCAAAAAAATTAAAAATATATCAGGTTGAATTTGATAATGTTGAACAGGCAGGTTTCATTTAGAGGAAGATTTTAAACAAATAATATCAATGCAAAAGTTTAGAAAATGTTTACTAATATATGATACTTCTGATAAGCGAAATGCTGCTTGGCGAAAAAAAAATTAATGATGTCTTTTCCTTACTTTGTCTTTTTTAAACAAAAAAATTCTTATATACTACTACAGATCCGTATATCA
The DNA here is from genome assembly GCA_039931355.1 of Ginsengibacter sp. Taxonomy (GTDB): domain Bacteria; phylum Bacteroidota; class Bacteroidia; order Chitinophagales; family Chitinophagaceae; genus Ginsengibacter. The sequence continues at coordinate 3,298 of JBDTSD010000084.1, read as the reverse complement.
AACACAACAAGGCAGAAATTATAATAAGGCCACTTTGCAAACCGCGGGCCTTCATTATTTTTTTTGAAAATGGGATACTGAATAGTCCTGCAGCAATTAACATCCCTCCAATTGACCCAATTCCAAAGATCAGGAGATATAGAAGGCCATTCATTGGTTCTTTGATTTGTATCATCACCATTACAATCAATGCACCACTCCCGGCAAGGCCATGAACTAAACCAACACCATAAGCTAACGAATGTTGGTGATTGTGTTTGGCCGGAGATCCTACGTGTACATGAAGATGCTGATGCGCCCCGCTTCCATCATGTTCGTGAGCATGCGTGTGTATAATGATTTTTTTTACACGCAATAACTTTTTCAGTCTATACAATCCTAATATGACAAGCATTACGCCCACAATCGCTTCGAGGTAATGAAAGTATTGGGCAGAAATATTTACGCGAAAAAGCAACACCAGTATGCCGATGAGTAAAATAGTTGAGGTATGACCGAGTCCCCAATAAATTCCGTCTTTCAGGGATAACCTGATACTATTTCGCCGCGACACAATGTTACTAACCGCCAATAAATGATCTGCTTCAAAAGCGTGTGCAAACCCTGCATATATAGTAAGCAAAAGTGGGAATGCATTCATACGTTTTTGTTCAGATTAAATATCAGATGACTTAGTGCAATTGCTAACATATCCTTGGAAGCTGCTCTCCTACCAGCATATTTACTACCCGCTTTCCGCCAATATTACTATTTAAAATTACTTGCCGGGAATGGGCTTCTGTTACCTCTCCAATGCATACAGCATTTGCGCCATTTTCATCCTGCTTCAAAGTTTGCAACAAATCACCGGCAACATTTGCATCAACAATAGCGATAAAAACGCCTTCATTGGCCACGTATAAAGGATCAAGGCCCAATAACTCGCAAGCTCCATATACCTGTTCGTCAACAGGAATATTCTTTTGATAAATTTCTATCCCAAGGTTGGCGTCTCTTGCTATCTCATTTAAAACGGTTGCCACGCCACCTCTTGTGGGATCGCGAAACAGGTGGATATTTTTTCCATATTCATCCAGTAACTTTTTTACAGTGAAGTTGAGATTGGTTGTATCACTTACAATGTCCGTTTCAAAATCAAGCCCTTCTCTTATGCTCATTATGGCAATACCATGCGTGGCTATTTTATTGCTAAGGATAATTTTATCGCCTGCTTTTACATTGCGAAAACTTATGTTCGCTTTTTCATGCAGCATTCCCACCCCAGAAGTATTTATAAATATTTTATCACCCTTACCTTTTTCTACCACTTTCGTATCACCGGTTACCACCTGCACCCCTGCTTTATCACAGGCGTTTTTAATGCTGTTCAAAATGTTCCAGAACTCAGTCATAGTTAATCCTTCTTCTATAATAAATGAAAGTGAGAGAAATTGAGGAATCGCGCCGCACATAGCAAGATCGTTTACCGTTCCGTTTACTGCGAGTTCGCCGATGTTACCGCCAGGAAAAAATACCGGCGAGATCACAAAACTATCAGTGCTGAAGGCCATCTTACCATTCATTGTAAAAATGGCACCATCATGTTTCTCATCTAAGTAGGGATTACTTAACACATTAAAAACGCCGCTACTCAATAATTGATTAGTAAGCGTCCCCCCACTGCCATGCCCCAAAGTGATGATATCAAATTCAAGCTTAGGCATCGGGCACTGCAATTCCATTTTCTATTTTTTGAATTTTGAATAATTCCTGTTACCAATAAAACTACACTTCATAAAACATTTTCTCATCTTTTCTTCTTCTCCATATCTTTCTGCGCTCACTAAAAAAATCTTTGTCTGCTGTTGCATCGCCTGCACTGCCGGAATTTATTTTATGCACAAAACAATGTCGCTTCCAATCATAACCCCAATCGTCTTCAAAAAAGTTTTTGTGCATTTTTTCTAATTCTTCGTCGCGATATTTTTGTAACGGCTTGTAGCTTTCATCTCTTTTGCGCTTGAACTTTTTAGCATTTAATAATTGAGGAAAATAAGAAAGCTTCGCGATTTCTTCCGCTGCTATTTTTATTTTATCACGAAAAGCTTCGCCTGTTTCTTCAAAGCAATCATCAATTAATTTAACCTCCAAAGCAATACCGGTTCCCCAGGGAAGGCATTGTTCGGTAAACATATTTGCCCGTTCTGTTCCAATTCTTTTTGGCAGCAAATAAGTCCAATACTCGGAGCCGTAAAGTCCCATGTTCCTTGTATGTGGATTAAGCACAATTCCTTTCGTTGCTATTACTTTATCAGCCGCTAATGCTAAAGCAACACCGCCTGCGCCGGCATTGCCTTGTAAAGCGCTGATGATATAATGCGTGTCTGTACAAATAATTTCTTTGATCAGGTCATCAATTGCATTGATATTTTCCCATGAAGTTTGCGCAGGATTTTTTGACGCCTCAATCACATTCAGATGAATACCATTGCTCCAAATATCTTCACCACCCATTATCACTATAACTTTTGTATCACGTTGTTTTGCTTTAATAAATGCATCTTTTAAGCGAACGCATTGTTCTGTACTCATCCCGCCATTATAAAAATCAAAATGCAGGTAGCCTATACCGTTATATTCTTCATACCATATTTCACGAAATGTTTTTATAGAAAGATTGTCGTCTCCAAAAGAGTTCTTTTGGTCGAAATAATATATCGAAGAAAAAGGGACACTTTTTATTTTGTCGCCGAGTACCATTGCAGCCGGAAGCTTGATTGCGTCTTCGCTTTTTTTCTTTAAACATTGAATCCATAATGATGAATCGACTGTTGCGACACAAATAGCACTGTCTCTTTGCGCAATGATTTCGCCCGGTGTTCCTTTTGTCATTTCTTCTTCCGCTGCACCGTAGCAAAAATATTCTTCATCTAAAAGAGAACATAGCGCCCCCGGAAAACTGTCTGCTGCGTGAATTTTTTTTCTTATTGAAACCGCATCTTCATTCCATGTGAATTTAAAATCATCTTCATTGGTTGACCGGTTCCATTTGCCTTTTCTTTCCTCAATAATCTCGTCGTTCTTCTTTGGGATAAACTTTTTTTCTTCAAATAGATGAACCGCTTTTAGCAAAGCTTCTGTGGCGGCTTGTGTCACTTCATGCCGGTATAAAAAAGATTTGGAAACATTCCGCATAGCGAAAGTTTCATAAGCCCAAACAGGACCGGCGTCCATTTTTTCTACGGCTTGTAAAATCGACACGCCCCATTCTTTTTCCTCATTGAGAATTGCCCAATCCAAAGACGATGATCCACGATCG
>JBDTSD010000083.1:0-18263 GCA_039931355.1 Ginsengibacter sp. | reverse complement strand
TCATTTTTTACATTTAATGAACTTGTCATTGAGTTGTTTTTCATTACACGACTTATAAAAGCAAACAAACTATCCCAGCCTGAAATAGCAGTATAATAGCCATTGCCTACGTCGGCCCAGCTTACTTTAGGACTGTGAACCCAGGTGCGTTGCCAGGCATCTATATCACCTTTAAATGCTGCTGCGGTTTCTGCAGTAATTACTTTTTTTATATTTTCTTCATCCGTGCTTTGTGCAAAAGCTTTAACTGAAGTAAAACCAATTAAGATAATTAAGAAAGCTGCTTTCATTTTATTTGATTTAGTTTATGGAGAGAGTAAAGTTGGTCTAAGAAAAATACACATAATCGCCGGTTTATGCAAGGGATTTCATTAGCAACCAAATTCATCTTGTAGTTACCCTGCCTTGGATTTCTATGAAATCCGAGGCTAAGGTTTCGAACTTTGTACAATGGATTCAAATGAAGATAATGGGGCTCTTCCGCCATGGGTCGATAATAATAAAATTCCCATTGGATTCTTTAATAAATTATTTTGCAAAAAACATTTTTATTCCCGGAGTAGAGAAACAATCAAGTTTAAAGAATTTGGAGAAACATTGCCTGGACGAAGAAAGCTACATATTATTTAAGGCAACCTTTTTATTATCTTCTGCATTTATAGTTAAACGAACTTACATCTCTAAGAAGGAAAAAAAAATTAATTATGAGAAACTATAAAGCCATTCTTTTCTTCATCATCTTTATCACAATTTTCTTTATTTCGAAGGCACAGCAGCAAAATGATTCGCTTTCTCAAAAGCTTGATGAATACTTAACATCAGCAAATAAATTTTATAAGTTTAATGGCTCGGCATTAGTGGCACAGCATGGAAAAATATTATTGCAAAAAGGTTATGGCTTTAAAGATGCTTCAAAAAATATTGTAAATGATACAAATGGAATTTTTCAAATTGGTTCTGTTACAAAACAATTTACTTCCACTGTTATTTTAAAACTGCAGGAAGAAGGAAAACTTTCAGTAAGTGATAAGCTCAGCAAATATTTTCCGGAGTTTACATATGCTGATAAGATAACACTGGAAAATTTACTGACACATACTTCCGGTATATATAATTATACAAATGATATTGGCGAAGAAGATTCTGCAATTACATGTCATCCTATAGACAAACAGTTAGCGCTTGATATTATGTTTAAACACGATTTGGATTTTAAACCCGCAACAAAATTCAGCTACAGCAATTCAGGTTATTACCTGCTTGGATTAATCATTGAAAAAGTTACAGGAAAACCGTACGAGCAAAACGTAAGGGATATAATTTTTACACCGCTGCAAATGACACATTCACTATTTGATTTTAAACATTCACCTGATACAAATATTACAACAGGCTATAAGAAACTAAATGCAAGTGAACAAATAGTCGCCAGCGCCTACAGGTGGGACTCAACAGTTACATACGCTGCCGGTGCAATATGGAGCACAACGGGCGATATGTATAAATGGGCAAAGGCTGTTGCCAATAAAGAAATCATTTCTGCAGGTTCATGGAAAGCTGTACTGACACCACATTTGGAACACTATGGGTATGGATGGTTTATTGATTCAATATATGGTAAAAAGAATATTTCGCATGGCGGGGGCTTGCCAGGTTTTATGGCTTACCTCTGTTATTATCCTGGTGAAGATGCAACTATAATTTTATTGAATAACAAAGGCTGGTACGATGAAGGCTTAGCAGAAATCAATGCGAACCTTTCCGCTATTCTTTTTCATAAGCCATATGAATTGATGCGTACGCATGCTGTAATAACATTACCTGATTCAACCTTAAAAAAATATGCCGGCGAATATGCGTTTGATAAACAACATCACGCTTTTGTTACTTTGGAAAATCATAGTTTACAAATAGCAGCGCCTGCAGGCAACCTTCCGAAATCTCCTTTATTTGCAGAAGATGAAAACAATTTTCGGCTTAAAATAATTGATGCAAGAATTGAATTTATTAAAGATGAACAAGGAAAGGTTGTTCGGTTGATTTCACATTATCTTGGTAAAGAGGAAGTGAGTAAAAAGATAAAATAATGTTTTATTTCACCAGTTCAGTGACTTAATGGAATAACATAGATTTCTATTGGACTATTTTTCCAGCTGAAGAATCAAGACATCAGCGCATCAAAAAGTTCTGGACCTTTGATAGCAATTAAATGACCCCGATGAATGTAACCGTTTTGTTATTCGAAGACTTTGAGACACTCGATGTATTTGGGCCTGTAGAAATATTTGGCAGACTTAAAGATGATTACCAAGTGTCATTTTGCTCAATGGTTGGTGGCCAGGTGAAGAATGCGCATGGCGTTTCCATTGCAACTGAGAAAATTGATGAGATAAAAGATAAGGTCGGGATATTTATTATCCCCGGAGGCTATGGCACAAGGAATGAAGTAAACAATATCCACCTGCTTAACAAAATCAAAGAAGTTGTTGGGCTGAGTAAATTTGTTTTGACTGTTTGTACCGGCAGTGGATTATTGGCAAAGACAGGAGTTCTGGATGGAAGAGTAGCAACATCAAATAAAAAAGCTTTTGAGTGGGCAGCAGCGCAAGGGGAAAATGTTAAATGGATTAGGAAAGCGCGCTGGACAAAAGACGGAAAATTCTATACCTCTGCCGGAGTAAGTGCCGGAATGGATATGTCATTGGGGTTCCTAAGCGATATTCATGGAATCGATTTTGCACGAAAAGTCGCTTTCGAAATGGAATACAACTGGACAGAAAATATGAATGAAGATAATTTTTATAAACCATAAAACTGTCGTTCCAGCAACAGCCAGTGATCTCTTAGTCAAAATTCATACTGCTATTTTCAGCCTCTACAGCAAAAAATTTTAAAGATCCCGGTTTACTCAACTTTGGACCCGGTGTCTGTAAAAGATATCTGTAAGATACCCGTGAATGAATACCTTTAAAACCCATTAACAAAATGCATTTATGAAAAAGACTATTTCGAAGGCCCTGATACAGGATACATGTTTACAAAAGCAACAGGAACTGGTTGATAATTATAGGGCCAGGGTTAATGAAATGACTACAGATGCCAACAGCCAGGATCAATCCGTAAGTCAAAGTGAAGACCGCAACGCAGGTGATATCGAGATATTAAGTACAATAGAGAGTGAACTGGAATTTGTTCAAAGAGAGATGGCTTTCCTGAAATCTTTAAATCCCGACCAGGTAAATACAATAGTAGAGCCCGGTGCTGTAGTGGTTACAAAAGATCGAACTTTTTTTATTGCCGTTTCAAGTGAAAAGGTAGATATTGACGGACAGTTCATTTTTGGTATTTCAGCAAATGCTCCAATCTATTCAGTGATGCAAGGGCTTAAAAAAGGTGATGCTTTTGAGTTTAATGGCACAGCTTATAAAATTGAAAATATTTATTAAAAATTTTTACATCGGCGATAATAAGATTAACTCTTTTCCTGGCAAGATATCTTCTTCAATATTTTTGATTAAATGTCTTTCATTTAAGGATTCTCTTTCAATTTTCTTGCACAAGAAGTTTGTTATCCGGGGAACAAAGTTTACTGCGGCTGCACGTTAAGCAATAGTCTCAACAATTATCTTGCAGTTTAATCATCGTTATCTAACTTAAAAATTTCATTGACATAGTTTTAAAAGGCCTCTCGTTGGCGCAAGCGTACCCGCTTGTGCCTTGTAATACTAACTATAACATAATTCAACCAATCCTACTTAGAAAAATATTTTTTTTCTTAACCTGTGATTTTTTTCAATTCCGGCGATTAATCGTTCAGAAGCACGGAAACAACTTCCGAAATATTAATCTTAAAAAAATAAAGGAAATGAAAAAAATTATCATCAACTCAACATTACTTCTTGTTGTATTTCTGTTTTTAAATAGCAACCAATCTTTTGGGCAGGAGGCGATCACATTCCCGGTAACAGGGTCAAACTCTTATGTTATAAAATCATCCATCAGCAAAAAAGAGTACATAGTGAATGTCATACTGCCAAAAAGCTATTCCTCTTCAGATAGCATTAAATACCCTGTGCTATATGTATTAGATGGGAAATACTCCACCACTTCATTCTATTCGATAAAAGAAAATTTTTCATTGGGTAAAGAGGTGAAGGATATTATTTTTGTCACCATCGATGCAAACGTAACATCCGAAACGGAATGGCTCACAAACAGGTATACCGACCTTACACCATCCAGCCATCCTCCATCCGATACTGGGATTGCCAACTATTTTAAACTGCCTGTAACTCCATCCGGAGGGGCTTCAAATTTTCTTATCATGCTCGAAAAGGATGTTATTCCGCTTGTCGAACACACCTATAAAACCAACAAGGAAAGGGGGCTATTCGGGCATTCGCTGGGTGGGCTTTTTGTAGCTTATTGCTTGTTAACCAAACCAGCTTTGTTTCAAAAATATTCTATAAACAGTCCTTCTATTTGGTGGAATAATAGTGAAATGGTTGCAGTAGCAGATTCAGTGGCTAAGAGAAACCCAAACATAGAAGCAAGTATATTTATTTCTGCCGGAAGCCTTGAAGGTGATTTTATGATTGCCCCGGTAAACCAGTTTCTACAATCCCTGAAAAATAATTTCTCAAAGTTGCATATTACAAGCAAAATATTTGAGGATGAAACCCATCTCTCGGTAGTGCCAGCCGCCAGTAGCCGTACTCTCAGGGTATTATATGCTCAATAGTCTGATAAATGTTTATATTAAACTTTGAGATATGACAAAGGACAAAGAAACATTTTTAGAATTAATGCAGTGCAACAAAGGAATAATAATAAAGATCTGCAACTCTTATTGCAGCACTAAAGACGATCGCGATGACCTGGCACAGGAAATTATTTTTAACCTTTGGAAAGCCTTTGCAAATTACACTCCCGATCATAAATTTTCTACATGGATGTATCGCATAGGGTTGAATGTTGCCATATCATTTTACAGAAAAGAAATGCGGTCGATAAAGTTTAGTGCTTTTTCTGAAAACCTGATAGTATTTGATGATGAGAGTGAAAAAAACCCGGCAACAGAGAGCACTTTAGGTTTGTTACAAAAGTTTATCCGTGAACTTAAAGCGATCGATAAGTCGATCATGCTATTATATCTTGAACAGAAAAGTTACAGGGAGATAGCAGAAATAGTTGGCGTAACCGAATCGAATGTGGCGACTAAAATAAATCGCATAAAAATCAATTTAAAATCAAAGTTTCAAACACCCCGTAAATAATAAGATCATGGAATTAGACGAACTAATAACTATATGGCAGGCAAACGATGCCAAAATAGATAAAGCGGCAACATTAAATTTAAAAACACTTGACCTGATATTGTCGCAAAAAGTAAGATCTGCTTTGAAGCCTCTGTTGTGGCAAAGAATGATAGAGTTAAGCTTTCATTCAATAGCACTTATTTTGTTGTTGGCTTTTTTACTATATAATATCAATCAATTGCCATATGCAATTTCAGCTATTGCACTTATCGCATTTTACAGTTTCTTATTCATAAACTGTTTAAAGCAAATACAAATAATCAGGAACATTGAGCAGAATAAGGATGTTGTAAGTATGCAAAGATCGCTGATGAAAATACAAATTCACCTGCTTGATTTTGTTCGGTTGTCTGTACTCTGTATTCCCACATTTTTATCTTACCCGGTAGTGGTTTCAAAAGCGTTTACAGACCTAAACATTACGATATTCGGTGACTTTGATCTATTAAAAAAATCAGGAGGGGCATGGTGGTCTGCTGAAATGATCGCATATATAATTTTAATCCCCCTCGGCATATGGTTTTACAAACAAGTAAGTTCCAAAAACATGCATAAAAAATGGGTGGCCCGAATCATTAAAAAAAGCTCAAGTGCCAGGGTTGCAAAAGCCAGTGAATATCTGAATGAATTGGATGAAGTGAGAGACGTAGCGATGTAAACCATTTTTGAAATAGACTGCTTTGAACCCCTGCCTTCGTGTCCACAAGAACCTGCTTTGGATTTAAATAACATAACCTATATGTTTAAAAACCCCAAATCATTAACGCCACTTACATAATTTCCATTTCTCAGCCGTTGAATTATAATGGATGTAATCAATTTTTGTAAAATGGTTTCCTTCTTTAGTTTCGTGAGGGGAGACGAACCGAGACTAAGGGCTAAAAGCTGGATGATAATCCCGCATGTGCGGGAGTAAAAGAAGCCTTAATGATGGCGCTGAAAAATTGTAAATATGTCCGGGCGTCCATTATACATCATAGTGACAGGAGCATACAATATTGCTGCTCCGGCTATGCAAATTTCGCTGAGCAAAGGGTATGCGTTTAAGCAGGACAGAACATGCTGACCCGTATGAAAATGCGGTAGCAGAAAGAATAAATGGTATCTTGAAATACGAATTTGGTTTAGTGCAAACAATCCCGGATTTGCGAACATCACATAAGATGATGAAGGAGGCTGTAGAAGTATATAACAAAGAACGGCGGCATCGCTCGCTTAACATGTAAACACCGGAGCATGCGAACAATAATCAAAATCATGAATACCGGTCCTGGAAGAAACTAAGCTTATGACGGGAATGTTGATAAGGTTTGAAAAACCGAAGGAATTTTTTGAAAAGCTTATCAATATTCCGGCTATAATGAAAAGAAGTCAACAATATTTAATCACAAAAAATCGTCAACCTATTTTAGGGTAAGACAGATAGTTCATACAAATTTAAAAATCTCATTTTATGAATTTTGAAAAACTGGTTCCAAATGTTTATTATGTGAATATTGCCGAGGGTTTGAAATTTTTTGCCGACTGTTTGGGCTTTACCATTGGGCATAATGAAATAAAATCAAGCGAACCGTTTTGTGTATTGGAAAAAGATGGATTACAGATAAATCTTTTTGAAAACGTAAAACTTGCTAAGGAGCATAATCCAGAGTTTAGGTTAGTGACTAAAAATATTGAAGGAGTTTATGGAAAGGTTTCTAAATCTCATCCTGAATTTCTTCATCCTAACCTTAATAAAATTACTCTTCGTCCATGGGGTGCTAAAGAATTCGCATTAAGGGACGAACAAGTTTGCATTATAATTCAAGAGTGGTAAAATCCTTTTGCGCTAATTGTGCATTTGCTTATCCTATTGTAAAGATAGGTTCGTAGACAATTATTCCTATATTGGTAATTTGGTTATGGGCGAAATAATTGCCCGTCAAAAAAGAAATGCAAACTGAAAAAAATTTCAAAATAAATTGCGAAACATTAACTCTTCAAAAATCATATGCCTTATTAATAACTTTAAAGAATAAAAATATGATACAACAAAAAATTACCCCGTGCTTATGGGTAGAAAAAGATGCCAAGGCCGTAGTGGATTATTACCTCTCTATTTTTAAAAATGGTAAATTAAAGGACTATCGCTTATTCACCAATATGCCGAAAGACGGTAACCCTGATAATTTAAACCCTGATAATTTATCTGGCGAATTTGATACGGCAATAATGGAAATAGCCGGAGTGGAATTCAGCATTTTGGCAGCAGGGCCATTATATAAATTTAATGAGGCAATATCTCTTGTTATCAACTGCAACGACCAAGCAGAAGTAGATTACTATTGGGAAGCTCTAACTGCTAATGGTGGTGAAGAAGGACCTTGCGGTTGGTGTAAAGACAAGTATGGGTTATCCTGGCAGGTGGTACCAACTGAATATTTTGACCTTATTAATCATAGCGACCCTGCTATTAGTAGAAAAGCTTTGATGAACACTTTTAAACAAAAGAAACTAATAATTTCGGAGTTAAAGTGAAATGAAAAGAATAAAACCGCCCATAATAGGGTATTGCCAAAATGCAGGCTGATGGAAGCCATGTTTCAACTTTTGTAACTCTGCTCAACTACATATCCAGCTTGACCTTATCTATTTAGCTATGTGCATATCATCAACTTTAAAATATAAATTTGGCTTCGGTTGCGGGACGTGACGAGCTTCGATGCCCTGCACCTCGGAAATACTTTAACATTGGCGGCAATTTTTTGACATATTAAAACTTTTTAAAAACATCCTTAACTTGTTTCTTTTCCATGGAGAAAGACACTACGAGGATTGAAGCATTAAGCGATGGCATTTTTGCGATAGCTATTACACTTTTAACTATTAAAATTGGTGTAAATATATCAGGTATCGAATTCCATCATACTTTAAAAGAAACCACGAACTTTTGTCTGAGCTATTGGCCCTTTGGACTAAGGTGTTTGCCTACGTGCTGAACCCAACCGTAATTATTGAAGTGCTGTCGAAGTCAACAAAAAATTATGACCGCGGGGAAAAATTTAAACTGTATCGCGATATAACAACACTCAAAGAATATATACTGGTAGATTCCGGAAGCATTCACATTGAAATATTCAGGCTGAATGAAAGTGGTCATTGGGAATTGGAAGAATATAATTCGCTCACCAATACTGTCACCATCAAAGCCATTGATGAAACTGTTAGTGTTTCCGAAATGTATGATGGCGTGCGTATCGCGGGCTAAGATTGGAAGTTAATTTCATGTCTTTTTTGCCAAAAAAATTGCCAATAGTAATATTGATGATAAACGGATTATAAATGCCCGGCGAGCTCCATAAGCATCACAACTCTTTTGTCGGCAATGTAAGAGGCGTGATATCACTAAAGCAAGCTTACTGCTCTTAAAATCAAATCTCCCTCCGGAAATCTTAAAATATATTTGCCTGATTAAAATTAAAGTTGAACAGATACGTCTTACTTATTAACGAAGTGTCTTTGGAAAAAAACACATTGGATATTTGCGTATTATTTACCAATTGAACTAATGAATAAAAAGCCCGGCATTCTTCATTTACTTAAGCCCTACTTAGGCATCGTCACGCTGTTAATTGTTTTTACAATTTTCAGTAACGGTATCAACTTGTTGATCCCAAAACTTATTTCAAAAACGATAGATGCATTCAGCATTGGCAATTTCTCATTTAGGCCCGTTATCATACAATTTAGTATAGCTGTTATTGGCATTTTTATATTTAGCTATTTGCAAAGTGTTATTCAAACCTATGCATCCGAAAAAGTCGCCCGGGATTTAAGAACAAAACTCGCTGATAAAATTTCCAAACAATCGTACGCCTTTATCGAGCAGGCCAATCCTTCAAAATTATTAACCAATCTTACGGCTGATGTTGACTCGATAAAACTTTTTATTTCGCAGGCAATAGCCTCTATTGTCTCTTCTTTATTTATCATTATAGGGGCGAGTATTTTAATGATAACTATCAACTGGAAACTTGCGCTCTGCGTGATAGCCATCATACCTATTATTGGTATTACTTTTTTTGTAGTGCTTAAAAAAGTAAGGGCATTGTTTATTCAAAGCCGTGCTGTAATTGACTGGCTGAATAAAGTAATCAACGAAAGTATTTTGGGAGCGGCAATCATCCGCGTCGTTAATTCACAACAACCGGAGTATAATAAGTTTCTTGAAGCCAATACCAAAGCCAAAGATTTCGGGCTAAAAATTCTTTATCTCTTTGCAGGCCTTATTCCCGTAATCACCTTTACCTCTAATATGGCAGCGCTTTCCATACTTGCGCTGGGCGGGCATTTTGTTATTACAGGAAGTATGAGCCTTGGAAATTTTGCCGCGTTCAATAGTTATGTATCCATGTTGATCTTTCCAATATTGATCATTGGTTTTATGAGCAATGTGATAGCGCAGGCAACCGCTTCTTATACGAGGATAAGTAATATTATTGAAACGCCAGATCCGGCAGCGACAGGAGTAATAACAGAAAAGCTGACAGGCGAAATCGAATTGCAGGATGTAAATATATTGTATGGGCAGGCGCCTGTTCTAAGAAATGTTTCTTTCAATGTTTCACCAGGCTCAAAAGTTGCCGTAATCGGGCCTACCGCTGCCGGTAAAACGCAGTTGCTCTATTTACTTACCGGTTTGATGATGCCAACTTCCGGAACGATAAAATTTGATGGGCGATCAATCGAAGAATATAACAGTGAATCTTTTCACCGGCAGGTGGGCTATGTCTTCCAGGACAGTATTATTTTCAACATGAGTGTAAGGGAAAATATTGCTTTCAGCGATATCGTGACGGACGAATCTTTGGAAAAGGCGATTGAAACAGCAGAGTTAAAAGATTTTATTGATTCCCTTCCTGATAAGTTAAGCACCATCGTTTCTGAGCGTGGCTCAAGTCTTTCCGGCGGACAGAAGCAACGCATCATGCTGGCACGTGCATTGGCTCTTGATCCCAAAATATTATTGCTGGATGATTTTACAGCACGGGTTGATAACAATACGGAAAAGAAGATTCTTGAAAACATTCAACGAAATTATCCCGGCCTTACATTGCTTTCAGTTACACAAAAAATTGCTTCAGTTGAAGCCTACGACCAGATCATTCTCTTAATGCAGGGTGAATTGATTGCCATCGGCAGGCATGAAGAATTGATACAAACAAGCCCTGAGTATGTGCAGCTACTCAATTCACAAAAAAGTACCAGTAACTATGAATTACAATCTTAATGCACTTATAGAGGAGAAGCAAAAAAAATCAACTTACTCTTCGCTGAAGAGTTTGTTGCAACTGATTTCGCATGAGAAGAAAAATTTATTAATTGCGCTATGCGCTATTTTACTTAATTCAACCATCAATTTACTTGGGCCATTAATTATAGGCCATACGATTGATAAATATGTTCAGCATAAAATATACCATGGCGTACTGGTATTTTCGGGAGTACTCTTGGCAATGTATTTAATGGGATTGTTCACGAGCTATTTTCAAACAAAGCTTATGGGAAGTATCGGGCAGCGTATGTTATTCACTTTGCGTAACACTATTTTTAAAAAACTACAATCATTGCCCGTTGCCTTCTTTAATGCAAACAAAGCAGGCGATCTTATTTCAAGGGTAAACAATGATACAGATAAGCTCAATACTTTTTTCTCGCAATCCCTTATGCAGTTTATCGGGAGCATTGCAACCATGACGGGTGCCGGGATTTTTCTTTTACTCATTAATTTTAAGTTAGGTGCAGCAGCACTCGTACCGGGGTTAATCATCCTTGTATTTACACAATTTGTTTCGCCATGGGTGAAGAAAAAAAATGCAATGAACCTTGCCAGTACCGGCGGCATGAGTGCGGAGATACAGGAAAGTCTTAATAATTTTAAAGTGATCGTTGCTTTTGATCGCCGCGATTATTTTAGGAAGCGTTTTGACGAAGCAAATCAACATAACTATCGAACAGCCATAGGCGCAGGTTTAGTAAATAATATTTTCCTGCCGGTTTATAGCTTGTTCTCCGGTTTTGCCCAACTGACTGTGTTGGCTTATGGAATTTATCTTATCTCTATCGGGAGTTTTTCTATCGGCTTGCTGGTGAGTTATCTTGCTTATGCAACTTATTTTTATAATCCATTAAGACAGCTCGCTTCTTTATGGACAACCTTCCAGGTGGCAATGGCAGGGTGGGACAGGATAACAAAAATCCTTTCTATGGATTCTAATGTTGCTACAATAGCGCATACAAATGGCATGTCTTCCGATGCATTGCTGGAATTCAAAAATGTGCATTTTAGTTATGAAGAAGACAAAGAGATTTTGCATAACATTTCTATGAAATTAGAAAGAGGAAAGACCTATGCATTTGTCGGGCCTACAGGTGGAGGCAAAACAACAACCGCTTCAATTATCTCACGCTTATACGATCCTACAAAGGGTACTGTGTTGCTTGATGGGAAAGATATACGCAGCTATACGCCTGAAGAGCGTGCGCAAAAGATTGGCTTCATTTTACAGGAACCTTTTTTGTTTACCGGAACTATAAAGGATAATATTTTATATGGAAATGAATCATATAAAAACTACAGCGATGAACAAATGGAGCAAGTGATAAAGGATGCTAACCTGCAAAACTTATTGACAATGTTTGAAAACGGTTTGCAGACAAAAGTATCTTCCGGCGGAGATAATGTCAGCCTTGGACAAAAGCAATTGATAGCCTTCATGCGTGCCGTGTTACGCAACCCTGAACTACTAATTCTTGACGAGGCGACGGCAAATATTGATACCATGACAGAGCGCCTGCTGGAAGATATTTTAAATAAGCTACCGGACACGACCACACGAATTATTATAGCGCACAGGTTAAACACAATTGAAAATGCAGATGAAATATATTTCGTAAATGCAGGCGAAATTACCCGTGCAGGCTCATTCAGTGATGCCGTGAATAAATTGCTCAAGGGAAAGAGAGTGAGTTGATAGCCACTCAAATTCTAAGTATTTGAGAAAGTTGTCCCTTCATTTAAACTTGATGCACACAATCTCCAGGCGAGAAACCCTTTCTTCCGTCCTCAATAGTTTTTTATGTTTAATTAATATTAACCATGTAATATTGGATAAAGCTAATTAGGATGTCATTATTGCCATCAACTCCTGCTGTTGAATTAAAGCGTACACTCTCGCCCGTTATGTTGTGGGGACTTGGTGTGGGCTATGTTATATCCGGTATGTATTTTGGCTGGAACTTAGGGCTTGCAGAAGGCGGCACATTGGGCCTCGCCATTGCAACTTTTTTCATAGTTATTATGTATGTAACCTTCACTTTCAGCTATGCTGAACTTGCATGTGCCATTCCAAAAGCCGGTGGTGCATTTGACTATGCTAACCGCGCTCTTGGAAAAGACCTGGGATTTATCGCCGGAATGGCGCAGAACATTGAATTTATTTTTGCTCCTCCTGCAATTGCATTCGCTATTGGCGCTTATTTTAATTTATTCTTTCCACATATTCCTGTTATAGCAATTGCCATTTTCGCATACATTGTTTTCACTGCGTTAAATATTTATGGTGTGAAAGCGGCTGCAATGTTTGAGTTAACTATCACCATCCTGGCTGTTGGAGAATTGTTGTTGTTTGCAGGAATAACCATTCCGCATTTTGATTTTAAAAATTTACAGCAAAATGCGCTTCCTCATGGATGGCAGGGGATATTTGCATCCATTCCATTTGCAATTTGGTTTTTTCTTGCCATTGAAGGTGTTGCCAATGTAGCGGAAGAAGCCATCAACCCGCAACGTACTATATTGATTGGCTTTGGTTCAGCCATACTTACTTTGGTGATTTTATGTGTCCTCACATTTGGAGCATCTGTAGGTGTTTCCGGTTGGGAAGCCATCGTTTATAAAGCAGATGGTACCACTTCAGATTCGCCATTACCGCTCGCTTTAGGCCAAATAGTTGGCAATAATAATTTGCTGTATCACCTGCTTATTACCGTCGGTTTGTTTGGCCTCGTTGCTTCCTTCCATGGAATTATTTTAGCAGCGGGAAGATCGGTGCTTGAATTTGGCAGGGTAAAATTTGCACCCGTTTTCATCGGAAAAATACATCCACGATTTAAAACTCCTGCGAATGCATTGATCACAAATATGATTATAGGAATCATTGCTTTACTCACAGGTAAAACATCAGAGATCATAACCATCTCGGTCTTTGGTGCTTTAACGCTGTACACTATATCAATGATTTCTTTGATTCAATTAAGGAAAAAAGAAGCGCAGCTTGTCCGGCCATTTAAAGTACCATGGTATCCTGTATTTCCTATTACTGCTTTGTTGATCGCAATTATTTCATTTATTGCAATGAGCATTTTTAATCTACAACTTGCAGTTATTTATATTGCGTTGATCGGTATTTGCTATGCAGTATTTAAAGTTTTTAGAAATATTTCCCACAAAGGCACAGAGGACACAAAGTAGTTATTAAATATATTTTTCACTTCATAAATTAAACTAATTATGACTGAAAATGAGTTAGCCACAATTGCTGTTGATATATGTTTTAAAATTCACACAACCCTTGGACCCGGTCTGCTCGAAAGTGTTTATGAAGCCGCCTTTGCTTATGAATTATCAAAACGCAATATTCCTTATTCGCGTCAAGCAGGTATCATTGCCAATTATGAGGATGTTGTTTTAGACGTTGGTTTCAGAGCTGATATTATTATGGACAACAAATTAATTATTGAGATAAAATCAGTAGAGCATTTAGAAAAAGTGCATCATAAAATTGTGCTGACATATTTGAAACTAACAGGTATCAAATTAGCTATACTCGTTAACTTTAATGTAAGTCTTATTAAAGAAGGACTGCATCGCAAAATTTACGGACAGTTAATATAATATTCCCCTAAAAAACACTGAGATCACGATGCCTCTTTCTTAGTGTTCTTCGTGTCTTTGTGGGAGACGCTTTTAAATTATTTGTATGACAAACAATGAAATCCTTGACTACGTGAAAAATCATCCTTCAGGAAAAGTAAAAATCGCGTTTACTGATATAGATGGAATATTACGTGGCAAGTATATTTCTGCAGAAAAATTTCTTTCATGTGTCAATAGCAACACCAGTTTTTGTGATGTAATATTTGGATGGGATTCAGCAGATGTTGCCTATGATAATGTTGCGTTCACAGGCTGGCATACCGGCTATCCTGATACCCCGGCAAAAATAGATTTGTCAACCTTCAGAAAAATTCCATGGGAAGATGATGTACCATTTTTTCTTGGCGACATGATTGATAAAACGGGAAGTGCCTCTCCTGTTTGTCCGAGGCAATTATTAAAAAAGGTTTTGCAAGAGGCTAACGATATGGGCTACCTGCCTTATTTTTCACAGGAGTTTGAATGGTACAATTTTGCAGAAACACCTCAAAGCATTCACGATAAACAGTTTAAAAATCTTACCCCGGTAACCCCCGGCATGTTTGGTTATTCAATTCTGCGCAGCTCCTTACAGCAATCTTATTTTTCAGATCTTTTTGATTTACTCAAAAAATTTAATGTTCCACTGGAAGGCTTACACACTGAGACAGGCCCAGGCACTTACGAAGCAGCGATTACTTATTCTGAAATTACAGAAGCTGCAGACAGGGCTGTTCTTTTTAAAACTGCCGTAAAGGAAATTGCATACAGGCACGATAGCATAGCGACCTTCATGGCAAAGGTCAATGAAAATCTTCCCGGTTGCGGCGGCCATGTGCACCAAAGCCTGTGGGATAAAAATGGTAAAAAGAATCTTTTCTATAATGAAAAAGATGAAGTAAAAATGAGCAGCCTGATGAAGAGTTATGTAGCCGGGCAATTGTATTGTCTCCCATATATCTTACCAATGTTTGCTCCTGTAATCAACAGTTATAAAAGATTGGTAGAAGGTGCGTGGGCGCCCACCACATTGACATGGGCCGTTGATAACAGAACGGTTGCACTTCGTGTTTTAGCAGGCGGCAGTAAATCGTGCAGGTTAGAAACAAGGGTGATCGGCTCAGATGTGAATCCATATTTGGCGATGGCAGCTTCATTAGCTTCGGGCTTATATGGAATAAAGAATAAATTAAAATTAAAGCAGCCTGCTACTGTTGGAAACGGGTATAAAGATTATTCAAATGGAACGTTATCAAAAACTTTGAATGAAGCCACACAAATGATGAAGCAATCAAATGTGGCAAAGGAAATATTAGGGGAAAAATTTGTTGACCATTTTATTCAAACAAGAGAATGGGAATGGCGGCAGCATCTTAAAGCAGTAACTGACTGGGAGCACAAAAGATATTTTGAAATTATATAATTATTATCCGACTACAAGTCTTTCATTTGATTGAGAAGCAGTGGGGTCACTACCTTTCACGGCCCCTTTCCTTTGGAGAGGGGGTTGGGGGGTGAGGCATCTCCTTCTGTATCTTTGCTGAAATAATTACATGACCTTCGACAAAATCTATCAATACAATTTTCCAACGACCATTCGCTTCGGTGCGGGTGCCAGCAAGGAACTGGGTGATTACTTATTAAAAAATAATTTATCAAAGCCTTTAATAGTTACAGATAATACTGTTGCACAACTTGATTTTTTCAAAGAGATTATTAATGATCTGAAAAAGAAAAATATTTCTACAGAAGTATTTAGTGACATACACAAAAACCCTGTGCGGCCGGATGTATATAAAGGTGCTGATGTGTATGATGCTGCGGAACGCGACAGCATAATAGGGATTGGCGGCGGCGCAGCTTTGGATGTGGCAAGAGCAATCGTATTAAGAATCAATCATCGTGAAGATCTTTTTAAATACGATGATCTTATTGGTGGCGACATCTATGTCACCAATGATGTCCCGCATTTTATTACCATTCCTACCACTGCAGGTACAGGTAGCGAGGTCGGAAGAAGCGCCATCATTTCTGATGAGATAACTCATCAGAAAAAAATTCTTTTCTCTCCGAAACTTTTGGCAAAAATTGTTTTTGCCGATCCGCTCCTAACAATGGAGTTACCGCCCTTCATTACGGCGGCTACGGGTATGGATGCCTTGACACATAATATGGAAGCATTTCTTGCAAAGATGCCGCACCCCATGTGCGATGGAATTGCATTGGAAGGAATTAAATTGATCAGCGATTCTTTGATAAATGCCGTAAACAATCCTGATCTGGAATCGAGAAGCAAAATGCTTATCGCTTCTCTTATGGGTGCTGTTGCTTTTCAAAAAGGATTGGGTGTGGTCCACTCATTGGCACATCCGCTATCATCATTGCTGGATACGCATCATGGCCTGGCAAATGCTGTGAACATACCTTATGGTATGCAGTTTAATATTGAAGGTTTTGAAAATAAATTTAAGCGAATTGCAAGGACATTGGAATTGAAAGCTGAAAGCGGCGAAGCAGTTGTTCAATACCTATTTGAATTAAATTCTAAAATAAACATACCACATAAACTCGGTGATATTGGCGTAAAGCATGAGCATGTAGAAACATTAGCTGATCTTGCAATAGCGGACTTCGCTCACCCTAATAATCCAAAGCCTGTGTCAAGAGAAGATTTTAAACAATTATATTTAAGGGCACTATAGGCACCTGTAAAACGCCGCCAAAAAATATTTTAAATGAAAGACATAACCATAGGTATAAGCGAAGGATCAAAATATTTTAATTATGAAAACTGGATCAAGGATGAACCCGGTGTGCAAATAATTAAACTTAGTTATCCCCAGGATAACTTTAGTGATATTGAAAAATGCGATGGAATTATTTTAACGGGTGGCGCTGACATCAACCCAAGATTATACAATCAGCCTGAGTTTCTTACTTATTGCGACCCTGACGATATTGATGAAAACAGGGATAAGTTTGAATGGGAAATTATGCAGCATGTTGAAGAAAGTCAAAAGCCGTTATTGGGAATATGCAGGGGATTGCAATTCGCCAATGTATTTTATGGCGGCACATTGATTCCGGATATTCCTGCATTTGGAAAATTTAATCATGCAAAATTTCCGGAAGGAAAAGATCGTGAACATTTGATAAAAATTGATGCCAATTCATTTTTATACAAAATAACAAGCGAAGAAAATGGACAGGTTAACAGTGGCCATCACCAGGGCATAGACATGCCGGGCTTCGGGCTTGTTGCAAATGCCTTTTCACCTGATGGAATAATAGAAGGAATGGAAAGACGAACGCCTGAAGGAAAGCCATATCTCTTGCTGGTACAGTGGCACCCGGAGAGAATGAAAAACATGGAAAGTGCATTTTCTAAAAAAATTAAACAAAGTTTTTTGGACGCTGTCAGAAATATTTAATTAATAACTTATGCAAATCATTAACCCTGCGACTGGAGAAATCACCAGGGAAATAGAAGCTGATACAAAAGAAAGCGTAGAACAAAAATTCCAGTCGCTACAGGCGGCACAGCCGATGTGGCAAAGGACTCCACTTATAAATAGAATTGAAATTCTAAAAAAGTTTTCTTCTCTTCTGAGAAAAAATATTGAATCTCTTGCTTTGATATTAACGAGTGAAGTTGGGAAACCTTTGCAGCAATCACGCAATGAAATAAACGGCGCAGTAAGCCGCATTACCTGGTTAACAGAAAATGCGGAGAAATATTTGTCGGATGAAATAATGACTAAAGAACAAGGCCTGGAAGAAAAAATTTCTTATGAAGCGCTGGGTGTTATCTGCAATATCTCTGCCTGGAATTATCCATATCTCGTGGGCGTAAATGTTTTTGTTCCCGCATTACTTGCCGGCAATGCTGTTATGTATAAGCCTTCTGAATATGCCACGCTTACCGGCGTGGAAATTGAAAAATTATTTCAACAGGCAGGCCTACCCGAAAATATATTTCATTTGGCTAT
>JBDTSD010000082.1:0-18689 GCA_039931355.1 Ginsengibacter sp. | reverse complement strand
GGAACTAATCTTTCTTTATCTCCTTTACCGATAATTCTTATAAAGCCTAAGTCGAAATACAGGCATGATAATTTTAAATTAACCAATTCGCTTACCCGCAAGCCGCAACTATAAAGTGTTTCAACGATTGCCTTATTCCTGCCACCTTCCGGTTTGCTAAGGTCAATGCTGTTAATTATATTTTCTATTTCATCGAAGCTTAATATATCAGGTAAATGCTTGGGTAACTTGGGTGTTTCAAGCAATGCCGTGGGATCGGTTGAGGATATATTTTCCTGCAGGCAATATTTAAAGAAACTTCGCAAACCGCTAATGATCCTCGATTGTGAAGAAGGTGTCATTCCCAATTCGCTTATCCATGCCAGGAACTTTTCAAGATGTGAAATTTCAACCTGGCCGGGAAGCAGGCCGGGATTGGAAAATGAAAGAAATTGCATGAACTTTTCAATATCACGCTGGTATGCATCTATAGAATTTTCTGAAAGCGATTTTTCCAGCGCTAAGTATGCTTTGAAACCTCTTTTATATATTTTCCACATTAAGTTCCAGGGTTAAAATTCAAATTCAAAATTCGTCACGCGTTGGATTATTGCAAATGCATCCAGGTTCATAAACGTATTTCTTACTAATGTTCTACTGCCTTTTTATAACAGGCTTAGCTCCGCAAATTAATTTAAAAATAAGGCTATTTTTATCCTTCAAATAAAACTTAGATTCACATCTTTCCAATATAATTTTAATTGAATATGCAACCAGTTAATCTGCGAAGATTAAAAAAACAATTTGCTGCTAAGAAAAAATTGTTCAGGCACTTTATTACAAGGGCCGAAAAAAAATCTCCTGAAACACTTGCCATTCTTTCCGATCAGATAGATAAAGAAGTCTGGCAAGAAGTGAACTGCCTTAGCTGTGCTAATTGCTGTAAGGTGATGAGCCCAACTTATACCTGGCAGGATATTAAAAGAATATCGGCTCACCTGCAAATGCGGCCTAAAGATTTTAAAGAAAAATGGTTATATCTCGATAAGAGAGAAAACGACTGGATGAATAAGTCAAGGCCCTGCCAGTTTTTAAATTTACAAACCAATATGTGTTCCATCTATGAAGTGCGTCCCGCCGATTGCGCCGGTTTTCCGCATCTGAATAAAAAGCCTGTGCCTGATTATCTTTACATACACAAACAGAATATTGAATACTGCCCTGCCACTATGTTGTTTGTCGAAAAATTGAAAGCGTCGATGGAGGGAAGATAGGCTTTCGTTTTATTTAGTATTTAATAGAAGCGCCCCGTCAACTTTGCTGTTTTGATTTGGTTGCATTTTTCTTTTAGGTTGTATTTTTGTCTCCAGGGTTTTTAAAACATATTTATTTATTCAAACTACGGTAATTATGGGACTACAAATTATTCAGGATGGTGATGGCAATGCTACCGGTATTTATATACCTATAACGGAATGGACTGAATTAAAAAAGCAATATAAAAATTTGGAGATGTTGGAATACGAAGAGCCGGATAAACAGCAACTTCTGGAAGAATTAAAAGAAGCCGTTAAAGAACTTTCATTGATCGAAAAAGGGGTACTTAAATCCCGTCCTGCAAAAGCACTTCTGAATGAATTATAAGATTGAGAGTATTCCATTGTTTGATAAACAAGCTAAGCGATTAAGCAAGAAGTATTCTTCTATTAAAAGAGATTTAAATATTCTTATTGAAAGCCTCGCTGATAATCCTGAAAAACAGGGTGTACCTCTGGGAAATAATTTTTATAAAATACGATTTTCCATCTCAGCGAAAGGAAAAGGCAAAAGAGGTGGTGCAAGAATAATTATCTATGTAAAAGTTTCTGCCCATAAAGTCTATCTGTCATCAATTTATGAAAAAGGTGAAAAGGAAACCATTAGCGATAAAGAACTAAAGGTCATCTTTAAATCCATCCCAAATTAAATTTTACTGGCAATGTGTATTGCCTTTTGCAACTACATCATAGTGCCAAGTTCTTATTTACTATTTTATTTATCTTCTTCAAATCATCAAAAGAAAGAGAAAGCAATTCAAATGACGAAGCATTGGGCAGACTGAAATGCCACCATTCTGTGGGAAGGCTGACGAAGCCATACTTTTCCATAATAGATTTTAAAACAGCGCGGTTCTTCAAAACATCTGCAGGCAAAGCCGTAAAATCGTTATGTGCTGTGTCGCTAAAATTGTCAAACCCTGTGCCCATTGGTAATTCAGTTTTACTCTTCACATCTATGAGTGTGATATCCACTGCTACTCCGCGGTTATGGCCACTTCCTTTGGAGGGGTCAGCGGCATAGCGGTCATCTTTCACTATTTCCCACATTTTTTCTGTAACGGAATAAGGCCGGTAAGCATCGAATATTTTTATAGTGAGATTTTGTTTTTTTAATTCTTCGACAACTTTTTTTAACGCAGCCACCGCGGGCTTTCGCAGGTAGGTAGTGCGTACCGGCGGATAAAGTTTTTGGCGCATAAAGTTATTCGTCGTGGTGTACCTGAGATCGTAAGTAACTCCAGGTAAATATTTTCGCAGGTTGAGCATTTGCTTATTAGAATCTGCCGCAACCGTTTCTTTAAATTTTTGTATATCGCTTATAACATATAAGCCATATTTATTGCTATCTGTAGATTGTCCTGTTGAGGGCGGGATTGTCCAAAAATAATTTATGGTAAAAATTAAAATTATTCGCACCCAAACTCTTAATTTACCAATCATAATTATGTTTTACCAATGAAGCTAAGTATAAAATTAATTCACTTCATTTTATTACTTGTAGCTTTTGCCAGCTATACTGGTTGCAAAAATCACAACAAGCCCGCAGAAAAAGAAATTGTAAAAAATCCCGAAGAGATTGATGAACAAGTTGCCGATAATTTAAGATCAGTTCTGCAATATGCAGAAGGAAATAACGGTAAAATTGATGATTCAAATAATTTGGCACTTACCAATATTGTCTCTGCTTTTTATGATAATAACGGATATCATAATCTTTGGAGTAAAAAGGGAAACTGGCTGCCCATAGCAGATTCGATGATTGACTTTATTGAACATTCAAGATATTACGGGCTCTATCCCGATGACTATCATTTCAAAAAAATGGTAGCGCTCCGGAAAAAATTCCGCGAAGATTCGCTTGCAAAGAAAGATGTGGTTTTTTGGACGAAAGCTGATCTCTTATTGAGCGATGCATTTTTGAAAACAATTAAAGATCTTAAAGAAGGGCGCTTATTACCAGATAGTGTTTCCATAATCAACAATAAAAAATCTATTGATTCCCTGTTTATAAAGGGCTTGAAAAAAGCAACAGATGAAAATTCTCTCATTTCGATTTTTAACAGCACAGAGCCTTTGAACGCCAACTATCAATCTTTGAGAGAGACAATGAAAAATTTTGTAGATAGCATGGATACTGCGACATACACTTACATTGCTTACCCCTTAAAAGATTCTTTACGCGTCATAAAAAAAATGCAGAAAAGACTAAGTGAAGCCGGGGTAGCAACTAATAATATTTTACTGCCTGATTCATTAACATTAAATAATGAGATTAAACAATTTCAACAAGCACATGCATTGAAAGTGGATGGTAAAATATCTGCCAGGCTTGTGAAAAAATTAAATAATACAGATGCGGAAAAATTTAAAAGAATTGCAGTTACCCTTGACCGTTATAAAAGGATGCCTGCACTTCCCAGCTATTATATTTGGGTAAATTTACCGGGCTATTATTTAAAAGTGATTGCCCATGATTCTGTTGCTTTGGAATCAAGAGTAATCGTGGGAAAGCCGGAAACAAGAACACCCTTATTAAATTCTTCCATAAGCGATATGGTCATTTACCCGCAGTGGACGATACCGGAGAGCATTATAAAAAAAGATATCCTGCCGGCGTTAAAAAAAGATCCGGGTTATCTTCAAAGAAAAGGATTTAGCCTTATAGATATAAAAGGTGATAGCGTAGATCCATATACAGTCAATTGGCAAAAATATTCCATAGGCATTCCGTGGAAGGTTCGGCAGGGAAGCGGCGATGATAATGCCTTGGGGATTTTTAAGTTTAATTTTTCTAATCCTTACAATGTTTATTTGCATGATACGAACCAGCGCTACCTGTTTAAGAATTCTTCCAGGGCTTTGAGCCATGGCTGTGTGCGGGTGCAAAACTGGCAGGGCCTTGCATACCTTCTTGCCCGGAACGACAGCAAGAATTTAGCTGCAGGTCAAAAACTATTGTATAATGAAGACTCAATAAAAACATGGATTGCTAATAAAAACAGGAAGCAAATTATGTTGAAAAGCAAATTCCCGCTCTATATAAAATATTTTACTTGTGAAGCAAAAAATGGTAAGTTGATATTTTATGATGATATTTATAACGAAGACAAAATGTACGCTGAAAAATATTTCGCAAATAAGTAGGTAAAAGAGGCGTTAATATATTTGAGCTTGTGCATTGTATACAATATATCTTTTCAGGATGAAGATTCTTTTGCTTGTATTTATTTTCCTAAGTTCTTTTTATTCTAACGCTATTGCCCAAAAGCAAATTAGTAAAAAGCATCCTGTAAAAGCGGGAAAGGCTTCTCCTAAAAAAAAAATTATTATCAAATATGGAACGGCAAGTTATTATGCTAAAAAATTTGACGGCCGCCGCACTGCCAATGGCGAAATATACAGGGCTGCAAAATACTCGGCGGCTTGCAATATTCTTCCTTTAAATACATGGGTTAAAATAACCAATCTCAAAAATCAAAAATCGGTAATAGTAAAGATTAACGATCGCCTTCATGCAGGAAACAAGCGGCTGGTAGATCTGTCACGAGCTGCAGCAAAAGCACTTGGCTACCTGTCCCGTGGACTTACCAAAGTAAAACTTGAAGTATTAAATAATTTTCGCCTCGGTAAGCGATAAAGATTTTTCTTCTATATCACTATATAAAAAATTCCCCAGAGTTGGAATATGCGTCGCTGATAGCTAATTTATTTAATTTCATCCTTTCATAGTAAGCGTTTAT
Organism: Ginsengibacter sp.; assembly: GCA_039931355.1. Classification (GTDB taxonomy): domain Bacteria; phylum Bacteroidota; class Bacteroidia; order Chitinophagales; family Chitinophagaceae; genus Ginsengibacter. The sequence continues at coordinate 13,651 of JBDTSD010000082.1, read as the reverse complement.
TTTTGCTCCCATCAAAAGAGCCTTTATGAAAAAATTATTTACCTTATTTTTTGCGACGTTAGTATTTGCAACATCTTTCGCTCAGGAAGATTATAAAAAGCCACATTCACTTGGCATAAGTTTTTACCTTAGTGATTTTCAAACCGCGGCTGACCTAAGAACAAATGGTTTGGTAAGTGTACTTAAAGACGGGAATTTTTTTAAGACAGACCGAATGAATCCGGGCCTTGCAGTAAACTACCTTACCGGCCTTAGTAAACATTTGGATTTTATTGCCACACTCGGCGGTTCATTTGTTGATTATCCTTTAAAAAATCAGGCATCCGCCAACGCAAATGCATTCCTGCTTGAGACCAACGCCAGCCTTAATTTGAAACTTCTTTCTGATAGATATTGGTTAACTCCCTTTATTGATGTTGGTGTAGGAGCCAGCAATTTTAAAAAATATTTTGCAGCATTTATTCCTATAGGCACAGGGTTGCAAATAAAGGTTTCTGACGGGGCTTTTATTCTTATAAATAATCAATACCGGATACCCGTTACAGAAAATGCCAGCTATCATTTTTACCATAGCATCGGTATTTCTTCCAGTATTCAAGCCAAAAAAGAGCCCGCTCCGATAGTTGTTGAAATACCAGAAAATTTTGATCGTGATGGCGACGGTATTGTTGATAGCCTTGATGCATGTCCTGACCAGGCCGGTCTTGCAGCATTACAGGGTTGCCCTGATAAAGATGGAGATGGTATTGCAGATAAAGATGATAAATGCCCTGACGTCGCCGGCCTGGCAAAATACCAGGGATGCCCTATACCAGATACTGACAGGGATGGTATAAACGACGAAGAAGATAAATGCCCTAATATACCAGGTGTTGCCCGTTACCAGGGATGTCCTATCCCTGATACAGATAAAGATGGCGTAAATGATGAAGAAGATAAATGCCCCAATGAAGCAGGTCCTGCTTCAAATTATGGATGCCCTGTAATAGATGTAGTGATAGTGGAAAAAGTAAATAAGGCTGCGCAAAATATTTTCTTTGCAACAGGGAGCGCTAAACTCCTTGCAAAATCTTTTAAATCATTAAAAGATGTAGTGCAGGTATTAAATGATAATCCTTCTTATAAAATTGCTGTAGACGGCCACACTGATAATACCGGGGGTGACGAGCTAAACCAGAAGTTATCAGACAGCCGCGCTAATTCAGTAAAGCAATATCTAATAGATAATGGAGTAGATGAAAATAGAATTACTGCAACAGGCTATGGCGAAACCAAACCAGTTGCCGATAATAATACAGTAGCTGGCCGCGCTAAAAACAGGCGCGTGGAAATGCACCTGAAGAATTATTAATTCGCTTCTTATAATATTACAAACCCCGGAACTTTCCGGGGTTTTTTGTTTCTTCCAATTAAATGACCGCCTTTCTTAAGCGAACTAATTTTTTAAGCAACTCTTCCAGCAAATCAAGCTTTAGCATATTAGCTCCATCACTTAAAGCGCACGCTGGGTCGGGATGGGTTTCAATAAACAGGCCATCGGCGCCCGTTGCAATAGCCGCTTTAGCAATGGTCTCAATCATTGCGGGATTGCCGCCCGTAACACCACCGCTTTGATTAGGTTGCTGCAGGCTGTGTGTACAATCCATTATCACCGGCATACCATTATTTTTCATTATAGGAATATTCCTGTAGTCAACTACCAGGTCCGTGTAGCCAAAACTGTTTCCACGCTCCGTTAGCATCACCTTATCATTTCCCGCTTTCATGATTTTATCGGCAGCGAACTTCATGGATTCTCCACTTAAAAATTGTCCTTTTTTTACGTTCACTATTTTGCCAGTTTGTGCAGCAGCAACTAAAAGATCAGTCTGGCGACAAAGAAATGCCGGTATCTGCAATACATCAATATATTTTGCGGCAATCGCCGCTTCTTCATGCGCATGGATATCTGAAGTGGTTGGAAGAGAAAATCGCTTACCCGTTTCGTGAAGTATTTTTAAAGCATCCTCATCTCCAAGGCCGGTGAATGACGCGGCACTTGTGCGGTTAGCTTTCCTGTATGAGGCTTTAAATATATAGGGAATGCCTAAATTTTTACAAATGCCGGAAACTCTTTCGGCTATGCCCACCGTTAGTTCTTTATCTTCTACCACACATGGGCCGGCTATAAGAAAAAAGCTTTGCTTATCGTATTGTTGATTGCTAAAAAGATATGTAAGAAAGGGGTTCATTTCGGTTTTTTAGCAAATATACTTTTTCTGCTAAGGTTGTTTTCCTTTGCAATTTTAAATAAGCGTGTCCAAAAAAAGCCGCCTCAAAATTGAAGCGGCTTTACCAAAATATATTTTTATATAAGTGGAGGCACCTTTTCAACGACCTCATGCGGACCCTCAGGTGGAAACTTTCCAGGATTTCTTAGTCGGCTGTGATAACGGCTATAGCCAAAATAAATTATGAAACCTATTAGCAGCCATCCCAAGAGCCTCGCCCAGTTCGTCCATCCGAGCCCAAAGATCATAGCTCCACAAACCAAAATGCCAAGTACGGCTACAAGGCCAACTGCAGGCACTTTAAATTCTCTTTTTATTTCAGGATGTTTTCTGCGCATAATCCAGACCCCTGCGCATACCAGCATAAAGGCAAACAGTGTTCCTATACTGGTCATATCACCAACAATATCTCCCGGGATAAATGAAGCAAAACATCCAACAAAAACAAGGAATATTAGGTTTGATTTATAAGGGGTTTTAAACTTATGATGTATTTGTGAAAAAACGTGTGGTACGAGCCCATCTTTGCTCATTGAATAAAATACCCTTGACTGCCCCATAAGCATCACAAGGATCACAGAGGAGAAACCCGCAAGGATAGCAATAGTAACAAGATTACTTAACCATTTATAAGTCGGTATCCATACGCCACCAACCATAGAGCCGCTCATGTGTTCAATAGCATAAACTACAGACGCTTCTTTACCTTGTGTGCGGAAATCATTAACAGAGGCCACGCCTGTAAGAACATATGAAAAAAGTATATAGAGAATAGTGCAAATGACGAGGGAGCCTAAAATACCAATGGGCATATCTCTCTTTGGGTTCTTTGTTTCCTGCGCCGCCGTTGATACCGCATCAAAGCCAATAAAGGCAAAGAAGACGACACCTGCTGCTCCTAATATGCCGAGTATACCTCCGTAGTGGTGCGCTATCCCTTGCTGATCAGTATAGGTACTATTAGCGGGGATAAACGGAGTATGATTTTCCGGTTTAATATATTGCCATCCCATTGCTATAACCACTACTACAATAGCTACTTTCAAAATAACTATAATTGCATTTACCACCGCCGACTCCTGCATACCTCTTATTAATAATAAGCTAAGAATGATAATAATAGCCAGGGCAGGGAGATTCATAATGCCATGCGAAATTACAGCGCCTGAAGCGTCATGTAATTTTTCAAACGGGGAGTGGCACCATTCATAGGGGACCTGGAACCCAAAAATTTCCAATAGCTTATTAAAATATTCGCTCCATGCTATAGCAACGGTGGCTGCACCCACACCATATTCTAATATAAGATCCCAACCAATAATCCACGCGATGAATTCTCCCATGGTTGCATATGAATAGGTATAAGCGCTTCCTGCAATGGGAATCATAGAAGCAAATTCTGCATAACATAAACCCGCAAACGCACAGCCAATTGAGGCTATTATAAATCCTATTGTAACGGAAGGCCCGGCGTTTTGAGCAGCCGCAGCCGCAGTGCGTACAAAGAGGCCTGCACCAATGATAGCACCAATGCCAAGAGCGATTAAATTTCCTGGACCTAAAGTTCTTTTTAATGAATCACCCGTTTCGGAAGCTTCCTGCATCAGGGCGCTCATAGGTTTGGTTATAAATAAACTCATGTTACGATATAGTGGTTTTGGTTATCAATAGACTGGAAAAATAAGGAATAAATTTTAATATTGGCAGCCCTTATAAATTTCATTCCCACGGGTAGATAACTGTCATTAAACATTATATTGCAAACTTATTATCTGCAATGCAATCAATCAAAACGAATAAAAATAAGCTGACCTTTTATATTCTTGCGGCCATGGTGGCTGGTATCGTGCTCGGCTATATTGTACACGAAAATTCTTCTCCGGCATTCATCGTTTCTTTTTCTACTAATATAAATTTACTCACTACTATTTTTCTAAGGCTTGTGCAAATGATAATTGCGCCATTGGTTTTTTCAACTTTAGTAGTTGGAATTGCAAAGCTTGGCGATTTAAAAACCGTTGGTCGTATTGGTGGAAAAGCTTTGTTGTGGTTTGTGTCTGCATCACTCGTAAGCCTGCTGATAGGATTAACGCTTGTAAATTTTTTTAAACCGGGTGCGGGCATTGATCTTAAGATAGCGGACACCGCGGGTGCCAAAGACCTGATGACGAATACGCACCAGTTTTCTTTAATAAACTTTGTAGAGCATGTATTTCCAAAAAGTATTTTTGAATCTATGGCTAATAACGAAATATTGCAGATCGTAATATTCAGCGTATTTTTTGGGGTAGCGGCTACTGCTATCGGGGATTATGCGAAGCCGGTTATCAAAGCATTGGAAGGTGTTTCGCACATTATCTTAAAGATGGTTGGTTATGTAATGAACTTTGCGCCACTCGGCGTGTTTGGTGCAATAGCCGCCGTAATCGCAACAAAAGGACTCAAAATTTTTAGCTTTTACGGGCAGTATCTTTTATTTTTTGTAATAGGCATTTTTATTCTCTGGATGGTTTTACTCGGTGTGGGCTATCTTATTTTAAAAGACCGTGTGCCTGCTTTATTGAGAAGAATTGCACAGCCGCTGCTAATTGCTTTTAGCACCACCAGCAGCGAAGCTGTTTTTCCTAAACTAACGGAGGAGCTTGAACGCTTTGGCTGCCCTGAAAAAATTGTAGCTTTTACATTGCCGCTCGGCTATAGTTTCAATCTTGATGGAAGTATGATGTATATGACTTTTGCAAGTATTGCCATAGCACAGGCGTATGGCATACATATGGACATTGGCACACAATTAACCATGCTGCTTGTGTTAATGCTTACCAGCAAAGGGATTGCAGGAGTGCCGCGAGCGTCGCTGGTAGTCGTATTGGCCACATGCAGTATGTTTAATATTCCACCGGAAGGAATAGCATTAATTTTACCGATAGATCATTTTTGCGATATGTTTAGAACTATGACAAATGTTCTCGGTAATGCTCTGGCAACTTCAGCCGTAAGCAAATGGGAAGGGGAATTAGCTACTTAATTTAAAATTTATATTGGTGGAATTATTGAACTTTTTAGGAATTAGTATTAAGGATCTTTTAAATCCGCAATTGTATATTGAGCATGGCGGATTATGGATGATACTCTTCATCGTTTTTGCCGAGACAGGCTTATTTGCCGGCTTCTTTTTGCCGGGTGATGCCTTGCTATTTGTTACGGGTATTTTTAGTGATTCCATTGTAACGGCGGCTCTGTTTCATTCAAATAACCAATGGGTCGATTTGGGTATTTTATGGGTGATGATTTCCTGCGCAGGTATTTTGGGAAACATGGTTGGCTATTGGTTTGGTAAAAAAAGCGGACCTTTTTTATTTCATCGTAAGGACACTTTCTTTTTCAAGAAAAAATATTTGGTACAGGCGCACGAGTTTTATGAAAAGAATGGGGGTGGAGCAATTGTGCTTGGCCGGTTCGTACCATTTGTGCGCACATTTGCACCGATAGTAGCAGGTATCATTTTGATGGATAGAAAGAAATTTATGTTTTATAACATCGCGGGCTCAGCGCTTTGGGTAGGCAGCATGTTAGTCGCGGGCCACTTTCTACAAAAGCTTATAATGAACGAATTTAATTTTGATTTGAAGGAACATCTTGAAGTAATTGTTATAGGCATTATTGCAGTTACTACCATACCGGTTTTATGGAAGGTATTCAGCAAAAAGAAAGAGCCAAAAAATAATACACCAAATAGTTCTGCCTCTATATGAATAAAAACCAAACCGCAGTTTTTTCCCTTCCCGTTATTGTTGCAGCATTAGGTTATTTTGTCGATATATATGACCTTCTTCTTTTTAATATTGTCCGCATTCCCAGCCTCCGCTCTTTGGGCTTAAGCCAGGCGGGCATTGATAAACAGGGAGAATTTATTATCGGTATTCAAATGGTTGGCCTTTTGATTGGCGGCATCATTTGGGGCATTGCGGGTGATAAGAAGGGCAGATTGAGTGTGCTGTTTGGTTCAATCATTTTATATTCTTTAGCAAATATTGCCAACGGGTTTGTACATACCGTACCGCAATATGCCGTTGCAAGATTCATTGCCGGAATAGGCCTTGCGGGAGAATTGGGAGCCGGCATTACGTTGGTATCTGAGCTTTTAAGAAAAGAGCAAAGGGGTATCGGCACATCGTTAGTAGCAGGCATTGGGTTGCTGGGAGCAGTCGTGGCATTTTTTATTTCACAAAAATATGATTGGCGGGTTTGTTATTTTATCGGCGGCGGGTTGGGTATTATCCTGCTGTTTATGCGTATCAGTATTTTTGAATCCGGCATGTATCAATCTCTCGAAAAGAATATTTCCAAAGGAAATTTCTTAATGTTTTTTAATAACGCACACCGGTTTAAAAAATATTTGTGCAGCATTTTATTAGGGCTGCCTACCTGGTATGTTATCGGGATACTCATCGCCTTTTCAAATAAATTCGCAAAGAGCTTCGGTATGGCTGAAGAAATAAATCCTGGCAAAGCAACTATGTACGCGTATGTGGCAATTTCTATTGGCGATGTGCTTGCCGGCCTTCTCAGTCAGCTATTAAAAAGCAGGAAAAAAACATTGTATATTTTTTATGCAATAACGGCGGTAATGGTGGCGATATATTTTATGCAGACAGAAAAAAGTACTGCTGCCAATTTTTATTGGATCACGGCAGGGCTGGGCTTTGCCACAGGCTTTTGGGCAATTTTTGTAACAATGGGTGCTGAACAATTCGGTACGAACCTCCGGGCTACGGCAGCTACTACTGTTCCGAATATGGTTCGCGGATCATTGCCCTTAATGCTGTTGTTGTTTAACGGCCTTCAAAGTTATTTCACTTACAGCCTTAGCGGCCTGTTAACCGGTGTAATCATTATGATCATAACAATTATTGCGGCCGTAAATACAGAGGAAACTTTTCATAAGGAACTTAATTATGTAGAGAGTTAGGCCTCCCTGCCCTCCAAAGGAGGGTTATGTGGCAATGTCTCCAAGCGGAGAGTTAATTAATTAAATTTCATGTTTGTGTCTTAAACAATGAAGATTGATTTATAAAAAAGTACCTGATGCATTGTTCCCCCCTTCGGGGAATAGGGGGCTCAAATTCCTCCTCATTCGCTTTTCTTCTATTGGTGACATTGTACTAACGACGCCGGTTATACGCTGTCTGAAAAAGAAATATCCCGAAGCTGAGATTCATTACCTAACAAAAAAAAATTTCGCCGGTATTGTAACTTCTAATCCATACATTCATAAGGTGCACAAGCTGGAAAATGATCTCCAGGAAACAATTGAGCAACTAAGGGCCGAACAATTTAATTACATTATCGATTTGCATAGAAACCTGCGAACACTCAGGATAAAGAAAGCCTTAAAGAAAATACCTTCTTTTTCGTTTAACAAGCTGAATACAAAAAAGTGGCTGCTTACAAATCTCAAGATTAACCTGATGCCGCATAAGCATATCGTAGACCGCTATATGGAAACCGTTTCGTTTTTAGGTATAGTGAATGATGGCCTTGGCCTCGATTATTTTATCCCTGAAAATGATTACGTAAAAGAAGATGATATACCCTTTTCTCATTCGCAGGGCTATGTAGCTGTCGTGATTGGCGCTGCACACAACACAAAAAAATTGCCTAAAGCAAAATTGTCGGCGCTATGTAGCATGATTGATTATCCAATAATTTTATTAGGTGGGAATGAAGATTTTTATAACGGGCTTGAAATTGCACGTGCAGATCCAATAAGAATTTATAATGCCTGCGGTAAGTTTTCATTGAATGAATCTGCAGACCTTTTAAGGCGTTCTAAAATGGTGATAAGCCATGATACGGGTCTTATGCATATCGCCGCTGCTTTCAAAAAAAATATCCTTTCAGTGTGGGGGAATACAGTGCCTTCTTTCGGAATGTATCCTTATCAAACCTTGTATGAAATATTCCAGGTAAATAAGCTGTGGTGCCGCCCCTGCAGTAAAATTGGATTTGATAAATGCCCGCTCGGTCATTTTAAATGCATGAAAAATCAATCTGAAAACGCGATTGCGGAAAGTGTTCGTGGGTTTGTAAGATCTACCCCTAACCCCTAAAGGGGAACATTCGCAGACTTTAATTTCATCTCTCCCTTCATCATGTTAGGAGTGTTCCTTTGTTCCCCTTCAGGGTTAGTTTTTTTTCCTTTAAAGGTCTCGTCCTTATCCCCCTTCAGGGGTTAGGGGTTAGGTCTCGTCCTTGTTCCCCTTCAGGGGTTAGGGGTTAGGTCTCGTCCTTATCCCCCTTCAGGGGTTAGGGGTTAGGTCTCGTCCTTGTTCCCCTTCAGGGGTTAGGGGTTAGGTCTCGTCCTTGTTCCCCTTTAGGGGCTAGGGGTGGGTTAGGGGTTCTTTAACTTTTTATATTAAATCCTCTCCTCATTTTTGCATCGTAATTATCCGTAATGAAAATTTTTAAAATTTATTTTCTTTTATTATTTGCATTTGCTTTTTCTGCTAAATGCTATTCCCAAAAAGTAGTAGTGAAGGTTTCTATGGAGAATAAGAAAACAAATCCAAAAAGTGATACTATTTACTATGACTTCAATCGCCGGCTGACCTGGAAAGACTTCCAGGGAAAGCCTGATGCCTCAAGCCCTGGCGGCGCAGTGACGGCCTCCGGCTTTGCTTCTAATTCTGAGATGAACTATGACGGGAAAACCATTTACCTTGACATCGGCATATATACTTTTTTTACAAAAAATGATTCGTGGAAAAAGACTAACATAAACTCCGACTATCACCTGCTGCACGAGCAGCATCATTTTGATATCACCCGTTTGAGCACGGAAAAATTGCTCGCCGATATCAGTAGTGCACATTTCACAAAAGAAAATTACAGGGCTTTGCTTTCTTCCATTTTTGAGAAAGCATACAATGATAATTCAACGCTGCAGCAACAATATGATAAGGAAACCAATCACAGTATTCATACGGTGAAACAGCAGGAATGGAATGATAAAATTGCCCTTGAAATCAAAAAGCTAAAAGAAAGCATCATGGCAAAAAACTAAATATCTTCTCTCAGGTTTACCATCAGTATAGGGATCTTTAATTCGTGCCGCACTGTGTCTATCGTCTCTCCAAATATCAAATCTTTAATGCCGGTATGGCCATGGGCGCCCACTACCAGCATGTCTGCTTTACTATCTTTTACGAGCTTAACAATTTCCCTGGCCCTGTTCCCGAAGCCGAGCTTCCCTTCAGCTTCGTAGCCTCTTTCTTTTAATTGGTTTACAAAAAATGTAAGCCGCTCCATGTCTGCTTTTGTTTCGAAGTCGTCTGTTTCTTTTCCCAATAAAACAGCAGTGGCGCTCTCTACAATATGTATCAGCAAAAATCCGGTATCTTCTTTTGCCTGGCCCAATGCAGCGGCCAACAGTTTCGCATCGTTTTCACTAAAATCCAATGCAACGGCAATTTTTTTATAGACCGGCACGTCAAGGTTTTCGAATTTTGTTATATCCGGATGCATTTGTATAGATACTGATTTTTTTCGTTTGCCAAGTAAAGGGAAGAAAAACGAATAAATTAATAGTGCGGCAAATAATAGTGCTGCTAAAATGACGGCCGCTTTCCCAATAATACTTCCTGATGTGGCAAAAAAGTTGGTGGCCTCGTCCGTCACCAATTTTACATTCAGGTACACCAATACGGAAGCTATCAACCAGGCAAAAATTTTAATGATCGGTTTTATGGCAAATGAACCCATCGTCTTTTTGTCACTCACAAAATGAATCAATGGTATAACGGCAAAGCCTAGTTGTAAACTAAGTATTACCTGGCTGAATATTAATAAGCTGTCAATTTTGCTGTCCCCATACAAAGCTATTACAATCACCGCCGGAATTACGGCCAGTAATCTTGTGATCAATCTGCGGATTATCGGGTTAATGCGCAGGCGCAAATACCCTTCCATTACTATTTGGCCGGCAAGCGTCCCGGTGATGGTTGAGCTCTGCCCGGATGCAATTAACGCGACGGCAAACAGCGTGGAGGCAAATGTAGAACCGAGCATAGGAGATAATAATTCATACGCCTGTTTTATTTCTCCTACATCCGTTCTTCCCGTTTTAAAAAATACGGCAGCCGCCAATATCAGTATAGCAGCATTAATAAGAAATGCAAAGTTTAAGGCAATTGCAGTATCTACAAAACTCCATTTTAACGCCTGTTTTATCCCTGTTTTTGTTTTTTCGATTTTGCGGGTTTGCACCAGGGAGGAGTGCAGGTACAAATTGTGCGGCATCACGGTGGCGCCTATAATACCGATAGCAAGATAGAGTGCTGTTTCCTTTGGTAAGGCATTGCTCATTTTTTTTGCTTCATATAAATCCTTTGCCTTGGGTAAGGATGGAATAAGCCCTTTCAATACTTCATACAGCTGCGGCTGTGCAATAATGATATTAACGAGGAAGCAAATGCCTATCACCGCTATCAATGCAATGATGAAAGCTTCCATTTTGCGAATGCCCATTCTCTGGAGGTAGAGTAAGAGGAATGTGTCTAACACGGTAATAGATACGCCCCATATCAATGGCAGGCCGGTAAGCAATTGTATTCCTATCGCCATGCCCAGCACTTCGGCGAGGTCGCAGGCGGCGATAGCAATCTCTGCTAATATATAAAGCATAAAGTTTACCGCTCTCGGGTAAGCCTCCCTGTTAGCCTGTGCGAGGTCCCGCCCTCTTACAATCCCTAATCTTGCTGCAAGGCTTTGAAGAACCAATGCCATGATATTACTCATGAGCAACACCCATATTAAAGTGTAGCCGTATTTGCTTCCACCGGCAAGATCTGTTGCCCAGTTTCCCGGATCCATATAGCCGACACTTACAAGGTAGGCGGGGCCGAAAAACGCCAGCATTCGTTTCCACCCTTTTTTCTTTGAGCTGATGTCAACGGATTCGTGTACTTCGCTTAATGAATTATCGTGCTTTAGTTTATCAATCATCATAAACAAAAATATTTTGCGCAAACCCGCTGCTGATAACACAGGCAGGTTGTTTGGAGATTTTAACCTGTAGGGAGCCGTCGAAATCAAAAGTTTTTAGCACTTTGATTTGTGATCCGATTCCAATACCGTAATGGTCCAGCATTTTCATCATTTCGCTGGTTTGGTTACTTATCGAACTTACGATGCCGTTTTTCTTAGAAGGAAAAACATTAAGCCCCACTTGTTTCAGTTCCGGCATTTCTCCTTTTTCATCAGGTATTGGATCACCATGTGGATCTATTTTAGGCTTGCCCAGGTATTCGTCTAACTTCTTTACAAGTTCGAGGCTGCTCACATGCTCCAGTTCTTCTGCAATAGCATGCACTTTATCCCACGGCATGCCAAGCTTACTTACTAAAAAAAATTCCCATAGCCGGTGCCTTCTTATTATTTTAAGTGCCTCCTTATTCCCTGAGTCATTAAGCCTGAAGCCATAATAACGCTTATACTCCAATACTTTTTTTGACTTCAGCTTTTTAAGCATATCCGTTACTGAAGCAGCTTTTGTGTTGAGGTGGCCGGCTAAAGAGTTGGTATTTACCTTCTTTGTATTTTCTTGCAGCTTGTAAATACTTTTTATATAATTTTCTTCACTCTCAGAAAATTTCATAGTAGTTAAAAATTATTTTAGACAAATCTAAAAATTTATTTTGACATATTTAAAAAATTGAGAAGAGGATTTATTATGTGGAATTCAATTGACAGTATAATGGCTTTTACTGAATTACCAATACTTGTAATATTGATTTCACACCTAACAAACTAAAATGTGTAATGTTTACACTTTTAAAGCCTTAAACACTCCTTTTTTTAAATTTTTACTTTTATATTGCGCCCTCAATAAACCGCACAAGAACATATATGAGTTTCAAAAACTTTAGCGTGCCTTATGAAACTGATCAACGCTATGCTAAGAAAGTTGCTTACTTTTCAATGGAATTCGCCATACACCAGCCTTTAAAAATATACAGTGGCGGCCTCGGGTTTTTATCGGGGTCTCATCTGCGAAGCGCATACGAGCTAAAACAAAACCTTGTGGGTATCGGCCTTTTATGGAAGGAGGGCTATTACGACCAGGCACGGAATACTGACCAAACCCTAAAGGTCGTCTGGATTGAAAAGATTTATAATTTCCTGGAAGATACGGGCATTCTTTTCCAAATAGATATACATGCTCATCCTGTATGGGTGAAGGTGCTATACCTGCCTCCAAACGTATTCAATACCGCTCCTCTTTTTCTTTTAACAACAGACCTTCCGGAGAATGATTTTGTATCCCGCACAATTTGTAACCGTCTTTATGACGGCAACGCAGCCACCAAAATCGCGCAGTTTATCTTATTGGGAGTAGGCGGCGCAAAATTGATGGATGAAATAAATTTCAACCCCGACCTTTATCATTTAAACGAAGCACATGCTGTAAGCTCCGTTTTTTATTTATATAAAAAATTTGGCAATAATAAAAAGGAAGTAACCAGGAGGCTCGTGTTTACAACGCACACTCCAGAGGAAGCAGGGAATGAAAAGCATGATATTTATCTCTGCGAGAAAATGAGCTATTTCTGCGGCATTAACCTGGATGAAGTGCGCTTCCTCACAGGCATTACAGATGACCTTTTTAACCATTCACTCGCGGCCCTTCGTTTTGCCCATTTGGCAAATGGCGTTTCCCAACTTCATGGCGAAGTGAGCAGGCAAATGTGGGGGAAGTATGATAATATATGCGAGATAAAATCCATAACCAACGCACAGAACTGGAAGTATTGGGCTGATAAAGATTTATATAAAGCCAAAGAAGAATACAATGATACCTTGTTCGATGAAAGAAAAACAAACATAAAAAGAGCAGCCCTGGAAATCGTGGCTGACCAAACCGGTAAGTTAATGGATCCGAATATTCTCACGATTGTCTGGGCCAGGAGGTTTGCGGGTTACAAAAGGGCGGAACTTATCACAAGAGACCATAACCGCTTCGAAGCCCTTTTGAATAATCCGAAGTATCCCATCCAGATTATTTGGGCAGGAAAGCCCTATCCATTGGACTTTCCCGCAATCACCGATTTTAATCACTTGGTGTCTTTAAGTAAGCAATATAAAAATGTAGCGGTGTGTATAGGATACGAACTTACACTTAGCCGGCAACTTAAGCAAGCTGCTGATGTATGGCTTAATAACCCAAGAGTGCCACGGGAGGCAAGTGGCACAAGCGGCATGACGGCAGCTATGAATGGCGCAGTAAACCTTAGCACCAATGATGGATGGATATGTGAATTTATCAACAACGGCAACAATGGCTTTGTAGTGCCTCCTGTAGACTATATGAATATGCACGTGGA
>JBDTSD010000081.1:0-18985 GCA_039931355.1 Ginsengibacter sp. | reverse complement strand
ATCATTACTAACTATTTAAATTGGAGTTGTACAGAAATAGGTTGACCATTTTTTGATGATTAGAATGTTGTTGAGTTCTTGCCATCATTTAAAAAATAAAAGTAAAAAAATGGCTGACGACTTACGTGCATGCAGCTCGCATATTATCCGGTGTATAGATCGAATGAATGTCGAATAAGCGGAAAAGGAAAAAAGGAAAGAATTTATTTCATACTAAAAAAATCTAACAGGATAGCTTAATAATAATACTGCAGCAGCTTACGGGATGCGGGCTTCAATTCATTGCCTTCTTTATTATAGTGAAATCTTCTTTTGAAATCTCGCGGAAGCCGCTAATAAGATAGAATCCCCACTTTTTTTTATTCCTGATAAAACTAAGCTTATCAAGCAGGGGACGAATTTCTGCTTCATTACTTTCTTTAAATTCAACCTGTCTTCTATAAGGCTTAAAATCCCCGGAAGTATTGGACTGGTAAGATTCTTCGTCAACAACTTGCCCGATAGCTGTAAACTTTTGAAAGGGCTTAGTGTCTTCAAATTTATCTTTGGAGGAGTAGAAAACAATCCAGTCACCCTTTGATGGTTTGCTTATATAATCTTTCCTTCCATGGCCTGCCTGGGCAAAACCTCCTTCCTTTCCCTTGAGGACGTGGTCTTTACTTGCGCCGATAAGGAAATATTTAGTCATTGTTGTTGTGTGTCCAAATGCTGTTATAAGTTACAGGTGTAAACTCTGTGGAAATTGACGCGGCAAGTTTCATGTGCTTCTGTGCTTCTTCATTCTTTTGCATATTTTGAAAGTCCTGCAAGGTGGCCCATTGGGCATAATTGGTTACCGTTTTCTTGTCATCACTTATGTGAAGATTTGCAGAAATATAGCCTGGTTGTTTGCACATTACTTCTTCCGTTGCTTCCTTTAAAAGATTAAATAGCTCCATGTGTTTTTCCGGGGAAACTGTAAACACGTTGATTAATGTGCAATAATTTTTGGAATCATCTATCGGTGTCATAATTGTAAAAATTTACATTTTAAAATTATGCATAGAATGTGCCGAAATTTGCAGGCAATAAAAACAAAGGAAACAGGACCGTGCTTTCTTTTACATTTATTCTTAATTCAACGCGGCATTAAATTCCTTATCTGCAACAAGTGAATAGTCGGTTACTACATTATACAATGTGTCCCGTTCAACAGGTTTGCGTTTGGCTTGCTTTATAAGTGTTACCAGCTCCTGTGTGCTCATCGCGGGGTTTTGCTCCTCGCTGCCGGCCATTGAATATATTTTGGTGGAGTCGTCTATCGTGCCGTCAATATCGTTTACACCAAAAGATAAAGAAAGCTGTGCATTCTGCCTGCCGAGCATTGGCCAGTAAGCCTTCAGGTGCGGAAAGTTATCCATATAAATTCTTGCCACGGCGTACATCTTCATATCTTCTGCCACAGATGATTCGGGCACATTGCTCATATCGTTATTCTGGTTGCGAAACTTTAGGGGTATAAAAGTATTGAAGCCATTGGTTCTGTCCTGCAGGTTGCGCAGCCTGCTCATGTGATCAATGCAATGCGCATAGTTTTCTATGTGGCCATAAAGCATTGTGGCATTTGTATGCATGCCGAGCTTATGTGCTTCTTCATGTATTTTTAGCCAGCCTTCTGCGTCCACTTTATCCGCGCTTATCTGCTGTCTTATTCCTTCATCAAATATTTCGGCGCCGCCACCTGGCAAAGATTGCAGCCCTGCATTTTTCAGCTTCAACATACCTTCTTCTACGGTAAGTTTTGCTTTTCTGAACATGTAGTCGAGCTCGACAGCCGTAAAGCCTTTTACATGAAGGCCGGGGCGGTGAGTTTTTATTTGGCTAATAAGATCGCAGAAGAAATTAAGATCCATTTTCGGATGAACGCCTCCTACAATGTGTACTTCTGTTACAGGCTTACCATCATAACTTTTTACAATGTCCAGCATTTGTTTTGCATCCAGCACCCAGCCTTCTTCGCGATGGGCATACAGGCGGGAGTAAGAACAAAACTTGCAGGAGAACACACAAACATTGGTAGGCTCAATATGAAAATTTCTATTGAAATAAGTAATATTACCGTGCTTTTTTTCCCTTATATAATTGGCTAAAGTAGCGGCAAGGCCAAGGCTGGCTTTTTCGAATAACATCATTCCCTCTTCATCGCTTATTCTCTCGTCGTGTATTATTTTATTGGCAATACGGGCGAACTTTCCGCTTTCATCAAGGGAGCTTATCAACTCCAGGATGTTCTCTTCTTTTGTTGCATTTGTCATGGGGCAAAGTTAGTTAAAAAGAAAAGCCGCAAACGAACGATGATATTTTGAGAACCAATAAATATGATAACATGGCGCAAGCCATAAGGCTTGTAGTAAAAAGTTCCGTTAATCAAATCAATGATAAAATAAATTAGAACGAAATAGCCCTGGGGTTGGGGTGAGGCCAATAGAAGACATTCATCAGTTTAGTCAGGCAATACTAAATGATATCATTATTCACCAGTCGGAAGAAGTGGCGCTGGTTCCATTTCTGCTTTTGGCAATTTTGTTTTTGTAGTCATTAACCCTATCATCATTACGAGAGCGGTTAAAACAATTACTTGTATCACGAGTGATTTATTTACAAGAAAAATTACTTCAGCAGAGGGCACTGCAAAAAAAAGAAGAATAGTTATGAGGCCACGCGGGGCTATAAATAAAAGCGGCGTAACAGGCAACTTCGATACTTTCAACATTACCCACCTGATACCGAAGATTGCAGCAGTAATACCAATAGCAAGCCCTAATGTATCAGTATTGATTATCTCTGCGGTTTCAAACGAATAACCAAACAGGGTGAAAAAAAATGCCCTTATTAAAAACGTGCCTTCTATTAATATTTCCCGGAAGCGGTTGATCTCTTTGTTAAGTTCATATGGCCGTAATTTTTTTATCCACTTGAATTGCTTCATCTCATCAAGGTTACCAAGAAAAAGCCCGAAGAAAAGAATGAAGATCAGTGCAGGTAAATGATATATTTCTGATATAGCATAGATGAGTATAACCAAAATTATTATCGGCACAAATTTTATTGGATGGTCGATTTTACTCAATAAAAAAGATAAGCCGGCAGTGGCAACAAAAGAGACAACGCACATGATGATTATCTCAAATAAAAAGTTACCAAATGAAGGCAGCGTTATGTCTTCATTTAATACAATGAAGTTAAAAAACACCACACCAAGAATATCAGACATACTGCTTTCGTAGGTGACAAATTCCTTATCGGTGCCCGAGATATTTTTTACACTTGATATGGCCACAGAACTGCTGATAACACAAAGCGGGATCACGTTGGCCAACGAATGCTTTAATGAATATTGGCCATACTCCATAAAAACAAAGGCAATTAAAAATGCCAGGGTAAATAAAGAAATAAATGCCAGGACAAAGGATTTTTTTAATAGGCGGATCTTCGATTTATTAAGCTCCAGCTCAAGCGAACCCTCCAGCACTATTAGCACAAGGCCAATGGTACCAAACAATGGAAGAAGCAGCGATAAATCAGGTATTTTAAAATCTGTAAACTTTGAAAGTTGCCTTGTTCCCCACCCTAAAATCAACAGCAAAATCACAGATGGAATTTTGGTACGTGAAGAAGTAAGGTCGAAAAAATAACCTAACAGAAGCAAACTGCAGAGTATGATAATAATAGTAATTGTCATTCTTTAGGTGGCCTTTGTGATCAATGAAATGTCCTGAAAACTTTACGTTTTTCAAATAGCGACTCATTATAGTGCATTCAAATATATAGGAATGTTAGTCATCTCCTTAAATTTTGTTAGGTAAAAAAAGATTAATAACGAGGCAATGCTATACGGGCCGATAACTAAAAAAAGCCTCATCACAATTGCCGATAAAAGACCGGGACAGGCTTTTTTCGGGAAAGGGGCCAGGAAACTTAGTTCAGAGTTAGGTTTGGCCACACTGTTTCACATCAATATTCTTTACATTCAAAGTGTAAGGTATTGCGAATGATCTTTTGTAAAAAGAACAATGCCCGCGCTCAACATGCAGGTTAATATTACTTTTCAATTCAATAGGACCGGTAAGCCATAACCCTGCGGGTTTTAAAGGTGCAAAGAATCACTAAGGCGCTGCGAATTCGTGTCTTTGAATCTTCGCGGTTCAAACTTTCAGGTATTGTGTTTGCTTCCGTTGTCTCCAGGTTCATAAAAATAAATTTGTCAATTACAGTTTCTAAAAGAAGCAGAGAAATTTATCAAGCATAATCTTTGTTACTGCTCTTCATAAATATCATTCCGGCACATTTTTTTTAAAATTTCTCTTTATGAAAACAGGTATCATGCTCTTCTTAGTTTCATCTCTTTTTATCCCGGCAAACGCACAAGTCACTTATCCTTATCCACTGCACAACATTACACTTCATATAGAAAAGCAGGAGGTAAAGATGGCTTACATGGATGTGTCAGCAAATACCCCGAATGGTAATTCAGTTATTCTTTTTCACGGGAAAAATTTCAATGGTTATTACTGGAAAGATGTCATAAAAGCGTTGGTTGAAAAAGGCTATCGTGTGATAGTTCCCGACCAGGTTGGCTGGGGCCGTTCAGATAAACCCAACATTCATTACAGCTTTCATATGCTGGCAGATAATAACAGGAAATTATTGGATTCATTACAAATAAAATCAGTGATCGTGATTGGCCACTCGATGGGCGGAATGCTCGCTACAAGATTTACATTGATGTATCCTGCAATGGTTGAAAAGTTAGTGTTGGAAGACCCGATTGGGCTTGAAGATTATAAAACTTTTATTCCTTACCGGCCGCTTGATTCTTTATTCGCCAATGAAATGAAAGCCACGTACGCATCTTATAAAAAGTACCAGCAAGGCTATTTTCCTGAATGGAAACCCGAATATGAACAATATGTAATAGCGCAGGCAGAGCCGCTGTATAAATCGCATTTCGAAAAAACCGCATGGGCGAATGCGCTTACTTATCAGATGATCTATGAACAACCTGTGGTGTATGAATTCAAAGATATTAGTGCTCCAACATTATTGATCATAGGGCAGGAAGACCGCACAGTTGTTGGAAAAAATATGCTGACCGAAGAACAGAAAAAAGTACGCGGCCAATACCCGGAACTTGGTAACAAAATAAACGGGGAAATACAGGGCTCAAAGTTAGTAGAACTTGAAGGTGTGGGACACATTCCGCATGTGCAGGAGTTTGAAAAGTTTAAGGAGGCATTGTTTGGGTTTTTGTAATTATTGCTTACCAGCTTCTGTGCAACGGTTTTATTTGCATGATATATTTTAAAATATAAATGCCCTTTATTACGCTACTTATATCAACTGTTTCACTTTGCCCATGCAAACGTTGATTTAATACATTGCTTCCATCTGTTCTCAACTACTTAGGAAACGTTTCTTTGTTCCCAAGGTTCAGAACTGCATCTGGTTTGGCCTTATTAAATTTATAGTTCAAGCTTAAAAAGTCTTTATTAACGTTATACTTCCTCCCGAGAAAAATCAATCATATAACAAACTTCAAATTTTTACCCACATCTTTTACACTGCTGATTAACAGGCTTTCCACATTCGCTTCCTTCACAATTTGGGTTTAACACTTTATCCGCCCCTCTATTAGTGACGTGTATAAATAAGATATTATAAAAATTAGCTTGAAAGTGGGAAAAAGTGTTATTTTGTGTAGATTTATTTTTTCAACGTACTAATCAGTTCATAATGACAGGCTTTATAGGTGAATACGAAGCTACATTAGATGCCAAAGGACGTTTTCTGCTTCCTGCGGGATTTAAAAAGCAGTTACCTGAAAGCGGATCTGATTCATTTGTGCTAAACAGGGGTTTTGAAAAATGCCTTAGTTTATACACATCTGAAAGCTGGAAACCCGTTTTTTCTGACCTGGGCAATTTGAATGATTTTGATCCCAAAGTAAGGCTTTTCAAACGATATTATTTAAACGGGGCTACAGCCGTTGATTTGGATTCGGCCGGCAGGTTATTGGTGCCTAAAAACCTCGTTGAATATGCCGGCCTCGAAAAAGATATCGTGCTGGTTTCGGCAATTGACAAAATTGAGATTTGGGATAAATTAAAATACAAAGAGTTCTTTGAAACTTTTTCACCCGAAGCGTTTAGCGATTTGGCGAAAGAGGTAATGACAGATGATAAATATTTAAAAATTTCCTGATGCAACAAGGCATGTATCATGTGCCGGTTTTGCTTGAGGAGGCGATTGCCGGTTTGAACATTATTCCCTCCGGAATTTATGTCGATTGCACTTTTGGGGGCGGAGGGCATAGCGCAGCAATTCTAAAGAAACTGGATACTACCGGAAAGTTGATTGCTTTTGACCAGGATGCCGATGCTAAAGAAAATCTTCCGCCCGATGACAGGTTAATTTTTATACCTAATAACTTCCGTCATCTTCAGCGCTTTCTTCGATTGCATAAAATCCCTAAAGTAAATGGGATCCTCGCTGACCTTGGAGTTTCGAGCCACCAGTTTGATGTCGCAGAACGTGGATTTTCCACACGCTACAACGCACCGCTGGATATGCGCATGAATCAAAATGAAAATCTGGACGCAGCAAAAGTTATTGCAACCTATAGCGAAGAACATCTTCATAAAATTTTTGAAGAATACGGAGAAGTAACCAATGCCAAAACACTCGCAAGGACTATTGTTCTGTTACGCAGATCGCAATCATTAAAAACCATCAATGAATTTAAGGCCGCTTTATATCCAATAGTAAAAGGAAGCCCGGAAAAATATTTTGCTAAAGTTTTCCAGGCATTGCGAATTGAAGTCAATGATGAATTAGGGGCATTAAAAGAAATGCTCTCGCAGGTGCCCGGCATTCTCGCAGAAGAAGGCCGGGCCGTGTTTATCACTTTTCATTCTCTTGAAGACAGGATTGTAAAAAATTTTTTCAGGTACGGAAATTTCGAGGAGCAAAAAAATGAAAGCGATTTATACGGAATACCGCAGGAAAATATCCTAAAATTAATAACCAGGAAACCGATAACACCTTCAACCCAGGAAACAAAAAATAACCCAAGATCAAGAAGTTCAAAATTGCGAATCGCAGAGAAGAAAAAAGTTTCAGAGTAAATAATTATTCAGGCAAATGGAAGAAGAACAAAGGAAAGAAGAGGAATTGAAAAGTAAACCGGCGAGGAAAAAACCGGTACGAAGATTTTTTTATAACAAATGGATCGTAATGAATATTCCTTTTTACCTGTTTGTTGCCGGCTTACTGATTGTATACATCGCTAATGGACACTACGCTGATAAAACAGTAAGAAAAATAAATGCTACAGCAAAGCACCTGAAAGAGATGGAATATGAATTTAAAACGATAAAGCGTGATGTTATTTTCAGAAGCAAAGAAAGTGAGTTGGCTAAGGCAGTAGAACCGTTGGGGCTAAAACCCTTACCTGCACCCCCGGTGCAGTTGATAGATACACTTGATAATAATTAAATGAAAAATAAATAAGAACAGGAATTGGATGTAAAAAAAGACATATCGTGGCGTGTGTACCTGTGTTTCATCGGCGTTGTGGCGCTCGGGGTAATCGTGCTTTCACGTGCTATATACATACAGAGAGTGCAGGGAGATTATTGGAAAAAAATGAGTAACAGTCAGCACTTAAAATATTTTGGTATAAACGCTGAACGTGGCAGCATCTACAGCGAAGACGGCAATATGCTAAGTACATCAATTCCCGTTTTCGATATATATGTGGATTTCGCAGCAGATGGCCTTCGTGAGAAAGAGGGCAAAAGATTTTATGATAACCTGGATTCTTTAAGCTTTACTCTTGCGAGTTTATTTAAGGATGGCACCAAAGCTTCTTATCGCAAACTTTTATTAGCAGCCTATAAAAAAAGAGCGAGATACTATGCATTAAAAAAGAAAATTTCTTTTGAAGATTACCAGGCATTACGGGACTTCCCTCTTGTGAAAGAAGGAAGGAATAAAAGCGGTTTCATTATAGATGTGCGGGATAACAGGGTAAACCCATATGGGCTGCTCGCTAACAGAACCATCGGTCTTTCCCGGGGAGATACCAGCAGGAATGTTGGGCTTGAAAAGTCTTACGATAGTGTGTTGAAAGGCCAGACGGGCCAGCGTCTTATGCGATATATGGCTGGCGCTTATGTGCCCGTTGACGGTGGAGAAATTGAGCCCGAAAATGGAAAAGATATTATTACCACCATTGATACATATATGCAGGATGTTGCCGAGAATGCACTGATGAAAATGATGGTAAAAAATAATTCGTTGCATGGCACCTGTATTGTAATGGAAACTGCCACCGGCAAAATAAAAGCTATCGCTAACCTTGGTAAAAACGGAGAAGAATATATCGAAGATTATAATTACGGCCTGGGCAAAAAAACAGAACCCGGTTCTGTTTTTAAACTGGCAACTTTACTTTCTCTTTTGGAAGATAAACATGTTGACACTGGTAGTATTGTTGATTGCGAAGGAGGTCTAAAATCTTTCTATGGCCTTAGAATAAGAGATTCACACTCCGGTACACACAAGATCACTGTTAAAGAAGCTTTCGCCGAGTCTTCAAATGTTGCATTCGCTTCTCTTGCCGATCAATATTATCACGATAATCCGCAGGCTTTTTACGATCACTTGCATAAGCTGCGCTTAGATACTGTTACCGGTATTGATATAGTGGGCGCCGCAGTCCCGCTCATAAAAAAACCAAGCGGCAAATACTGGACAAAATTTACGATACCATTTATGGCGCATGGGTATGAAGAGTTGGTTACTCCACTGCACAT
Source organism: Ginsengibacter sp. (assembly GCA_039931355.1). Lineage (GTDB taxonomy): Bacteria > Bacteroidota > Bacteroidia > Chitinophagales > Chitinophagaceae > Ginsengibacter. Next base: position 10,130 of record JBDTSD010000081.1, on the reverse strand, counting down.
GCTTATGCTATATAATGCCGTAGCAAATAATGGCACAATGATGAAACCTTATTTGGTGAATTCAATAAACGAAATGGGCACAGTAGTAAAATCTTTTCAACCCCAGGTATTGGTTGATAAAATTTGCAGTGATGAAACATTGGGTAAATTAAAAGCCTGCCTGATGGCAGTTTTAGAAAATGATCATGGCACGGGACACGAATTAAACAACGCTGTTTACAAGTTTGCTGGCAAAACCGGAACCGCGGTAACGGCGCTGGATAATCGCGGTTATAATAAAGGCAATAAAATCTATCAGTCAGCATTCATTGGATATTTTCCTGCAGATAAGCCGCAATACAGTATTGCCGTTGTTATACAAAACACCCGGGAATCAAAATTGGTGTATGGCGGTTCTGTATCCGGCCCTGTTTTTAGAGAGGTGGCAGACAGAATATATGCTGCTAAATTTTCCAACGATCCATCATATGTTTTGCAAAACAGGATTGACAGCAATATATATATGTCTTACGGCTTAAAGCCTGACCTGAACAAAATCGTAAACATTTTTAATTATAAATCTATTGATTCAGCAACAACCGGAACATGGAGAACATTTAGCCTGCAAGGAAAGCAAGCCGAATTAAATACTGCCTATAACGTGTCTGTTGCGCCAAAAAAAGTGCCTGATGTTACAGGCCTGGGTTTAAAGGACGCAGTATATCTCCTTGAAAATATGGGGATGAAAGTAGTAGCCTTCGGCCGGGGAAAAGTGATTCATCAATCGCTGGAGCAGGATGCAGATTTCACTAAAGGACAGGCGATAAATATTCAATTGAATTAATGGCATCACTAGATCAAATATTATATAAAGTAAACATCGTTTCAGTAGCGGGCAATCTTTCTACTGAGGTAAATGATTTACAGATAGACTCGCGGAAAGTGATGGCAGGAACATGTTTTATTGCAATTAAAGGAACTGTGTCAGATGGACATCAATTCATAAATATTGCTATAGAGAACGGCGCCTCAGCGATTATTTGTGAGGAATTGCCTCAGGAAATAAACGGAAATGTACAGTACATAGTTGTTGAAAACAGCAGCATTGCAGCAGGCATCATTGCGCATAATTTTTATGGAAATGCATCAGAAAAAATTAAGCTGGTAGGCGTTACCGGTACTAACGGTAAAACGACCATTGCCACTTTATTATTCAAATTGTTTTCTGCGCTTAATTATAAATGCGGCCTGCTAAGCACGGTGCAAAACCAGTTAGGTGAAAAAATATTGCCTTCAACACACACTACTCCTGATGCAATAAGTCTCAATAAGCTGATTGCGGAAATGTTGAGTGAAGGTTGTACGCACATATTTATGGAAGTAAGTTCTCATGCTATCCACCAGCATAGAGTTTCAGGTTTACATTTCGCAGGCGGCATCTTCAGCAACATCACCCACGACCATTTGGATTATCACAAAACTTTTGATGAATACATAAAAGTAAAAAAGCAATTTTTTGATGATCTGCCTTCTTCAGCATTTGCATTAAGCAACGCTGATGACAAACGCGGGACCGTAATGCTGCAGAACACACGAGCGAAAAAATATCTCTACAGCCTTAAAACCATGGCCGATTTTAAAGGAAAGATTATTGAAAACTCGCTGCTTGGATTATTGATTTTAGTTAATGACATTGAAGTTCATTTCAGGCTGATAGGCGCTTTCAATGCTTATAATTTATTAGCGGTGTATGGAGCTGCGGTATGTTTAGGAGAAGACAGGCTGCAGGCGCTGCAGGTACTCAGTAGCTTAACCGGTGCCGAAGGAAGGTTTGATTTTATGACTTCCACAAGAGAAAAAATTATTGGCATCGTTGACTACGCACATACGCCCGATGCTTTATTGAATGTGCTTGCGACAATAAAAAATTTAAAAGCGGGTGGAGAAGAAAGCATAATCACTGTAGTTGGATGTGGCGGTGACCGTGATAAAACCAAAAGACCTGTGATGGCCGAAGTCGCCTGTGAATACAGCGATAAAATAATTTTTACATCAGACAATCCGCGAAGCGAAGATCCTGCATTGATCATAAAGGATATGGAAAAAGGTGTTCCTGTAATAGCCCGAAAAAAATATATATCAATTGTTGACAGGAGAGAGGCAATTAAGACTGCAGTGAACCTGGCCAAGCAGCAGGATATCGTTTTGATCGCCGGAAAAGGACACGAAAAATACCAGGAGATAAAAGGAGTGAAATATGACTTTGACGATAAGCAGGTATTGAAAGAAATGATGGAATTGATGGAAAAATAAAACCTCTCTAACCTCCGCTGAAGGGGAGGCTAATCGAGACTTACGCATAGCGTGATTTAAAAAGAAGAATAAGAATGCTCTATCAACTATTTGAATGGTTCACTAAAAACGGTATAAAATTTCCCGGCAGCGGGCTTATGCATTTTATAACCTTCAGGGTATTGGTGGCTGTATTATTATCATTGGTGATAACGACGGTTTATGGTAAAAGACTTATTAATATTTTAAAGAAAAAGCAAATAGGGGAGTCTGTACGGGAGCTTGGATTAGCAGGCGAAAAGATGAAATCCGGTACACCTACAATGGGAGGCATCATCATTTTGCTGGCGATATTAATTCCCACGTTACTGCTGGCGAATCTTGATAAGGTGTATGTAAGGTTAATGCTTTTATGCACTGTATGGTTAGGTATTATTGGTTTTGTAGATGACTATTTGAAGATAAAAGCCAAGCGGATTGCTAAAGCAAAGGGCATTGATTTTAAGAAAACAAATGCTGATGGGCTTGCGGGTAAATTCAAAATTTTTGGCCAGGTGATGCTCGGAATCATCATAGGCTCTACCTTATATTTTAATCAAAATGTAGTAGTGAAAAGAGAAATCATCAGCGGCACTAACGGTAACCAATGGACGCCGCAAAGAGGTGAGAAAAAAATCGCTGAAGACACTATTATCACCGACGGAAAGATCCACAGGTTTGTAACAGTTAAAACACCCATAACTACAATACCCTTTGTAAAAACGCACGAATTTAATTATGCAAAGTTATTGCCGGCGGGTTTGGAGAAGTTTACGCCTGTACTATATATCCTTATTGTGATTCTTATTGTAGCATCTGTATCTAACGGGGCCAATATTACAGATGGGCTGGATGGCCTGGCCACAGGTGTTAGCGCCATCATAGGGGTTTGTTTGGGCGTATTTGTTTTTGTAAGTGGTGATGTGCGTATTGCTGACTACCTGAATATTATGTATATCCCAAACCTTACAGAGCTCTCTATATTTATTGCGGCTTTTGTGGGCGGCTGCGTCGGGTTCCTTTGGTACAATGCTTACCCTGCACAGGTTTTTATGGGTGATACGGGGAGCCTTGCACTGGGTGGTATCATTGCCTCGCTGGCAATTATCGTAAGGAAAGAATGGCTGATTCCGATTTTTTGTTTTGTATTTCTTGTGGAGAATCTAAGCGTAGTTATACAGGTAAGTTATTTCAAATACACAAAGAAAAAGTATGGGGAAGGCAGGCGTGTGTTTTTAATGAGCCCTTTACATCATCACTATCAGAAGTTGGGATACCATGAAAGTAAAATAGCCGTGCGCTTTTGGGTGGTCACTATTTTATCTGTGGTGTTTGCGGTGGTTACATTAAAATTAAGATAGAACGAATATGTTTCAATATTTAGAATTTGTTTCTATGAAAACTACTTTTTGTTTATAGAATTCTAAGAAAAAAATTATTGATTCATACCATATCCTGTGAAGACTGATTCTGGCCCATTAGGTTCATACCGTTGAAAAACCAATTTTTTTTGGCTAAGCCAAATAAAAAAACGGATGAAGAAAAAAACAGTAATACTCGGTGCAGGCGAAAGCGGCATAGGCGCTGCATTGCTGGCACGGCAAAAGGGGGATGATGTTTTTGTAAGTGATGGTGGTACGATCAATCCTGTGTTTAAAAATGAACTCATTTTAGCAGCAATTGATTTCGAAGAAGGCGTGCATACAAAAGATAAAATTTTTGATGCGGGTATCGTGGTAAAGAGTCCTGGCATTCCGGCGAAAACCGGAATTGTACAAGAGTTAAAAGCAAAAGGAATTGAAATAATAAGTGAAATAGAATTTGCATACAGGCACAAAAATGAAAGTAAAATAATTGCAATAACCGGTAGCAATGGAAAAACAACAACTACAGCTATGATTTATCATATCTGTAAAGAGGCAGGTTTCGATTGTGCTATGGTTGGAAATATCGGGTTTTCATTTGCCCGGCAAATTGCAACAGAGCCGAAGAAAGTATATGTGCTGGAAGTGAGTTCTTTTCAATTAGATGACATTAAATTTTTTAAGCCTGATGTGGCAGTGTTAACCAACATAACGGAAGACCACCTGGACAGGTATGATTACAAATTTGAAAACTATATCAAAAGCAAATTCAACATAATAAAGAACCAATCAGAAAACGATGTATTTATATACAACGCCGACGATGAAATAACCCAAAAATATTTAAACAATTTTTTAAACAAGACCAACCCATTACCATACAGCATGAGCAAAGAACTACCGCAAGGCGCCTATATATCGAATGCAGAAATGCACATAAAATGGCAGAAGGAAGAAATGACTATGAGTGTAGATGACTTTTCGGTGAAAGGGAAGCATAACCAATACAATGCAATGGCAGCAGGCCTTTCAGCAGTCGTGATGGACATTCGTAAGGAAAAAATAAGAGTTGCTGTGCAAACATTTCAAAGCCTCGAACACAGAATGGAGCCTGTTGCTACTATAAGGGGTGTCGAATTTATAAACGACAGCAAGGCAACCAATACCAACAGTACATGGTATGCTTTAGAGAGCATGACAAAGCCAACCATCTTAATACTTGGTGGTGTGGATAAAGGCAATGATTATTCATTTATTAAAGGTCTCGTAAAAGAAAAAGTAAAAGCAATTGTGTGCATGGGAACAGACAATAGAAAAATACATGAAGCTTTTGGAAATGAAGTAGAATTAATGGTCAATACTGCCAGCGCAAAAGATGCAGTACAGGCAGCCTTTCATTTTGCTGATAAAGGAGATGTGGTGCTACTGTCTCCTGCCTGCGCAAGCTTTGACCTTTTTAAAAATTATGAAGACCGCGGTAAGCAATTTAAAGAAGCTGTAAAAGATTTATGAAACTAATAATAACAAATTCACATTTTTATTCCAGTTCCCTCTCCCCCGTAAAGGGGTTGGGGTGAGGCCATGAACGAATCAAAAAACATATTATCTGGAAAGCTATCAACTGCTCACACAGTTACAGGTAACCTGTTGAACCGTACCAGGGGCGACAAGGTGATATGGGCAATTGTAATATTGCTTACGATGGTAAGTATCCTTGTGGTATATAGTAGCGTGGGATCACTTGCTTATAGAATGAATAAAAGTACCGAGAGCTATCTATTTAAACAAATAGGATTTATCGCCCTCGGCGTCCTGATAATATATTTTGCGCACCGGGTGAACTATACAATTTATTCACGTGTCGCTACTATATTGTTTCTAATTTCCATACCGCTTTTATTTTACACATTAAAGTTCGGAAGCAGCATAAACGAAGCAAACAGGTGGATAAAGTTGCCGGTAATAAACATGACTTTTCAAACCTCCGACCTGGCGAAGCTTGCACTGTTCATGTATATGAGCAGGCAGCTAAGCAAAAGGCAAAACGACATAAAGGATTTCAAAAAAGGCTTTTTGGCGCTTATAATACCTGTGCTTATTATCTGTGCATTGATAGCACCTGCCAACTTATCAACTTCGTTATTAATAGGGGGCATTGCACTTATGCTCATGTTTATAGGAAGAGTAAGAGTGAGGCACCTGCTGCTTGTGGTAGGCACAGCATTAATTCCCCTTGTAATATTGGTAATGATTGCCTCTCATTATTATGACAAGGAACAGCACGTTTCCAAAGAGCTTCCTGCAGTCTTTGGTTTTGGCAGAATGCCAACATGGGTAAAGCGCGTACAGGATTTTATGTATGCTGATAAAGAAGACGCTACTTACCAGGTGCAGCAGGCAAAGATTGCCATTGCAAAGGGAGGTTGGTTTGGTAGAGGGCCGGGAAAGAGTGAGCAAAGAAATTTTTTGCCACATCCATACAGTGACTTTATTTATGCGATTATTATAGAGGAATACGGACTGGCCGGTGGCATCATTATTCTACTAATCTACCTGCTTTTTTTATTTCGAAGCATTCGCATCTTTCAAAAATGCCCTTTTGCATTCGGGGCATTTCTTGCAATAGCATTAAGCTTTACATTGGTGATACAGGCGCTGGTAAACATGGCGGTAAATGTAAACATCTTTCCTACCACCGGCGTTACGCTGCCGCTGGTGAGCATGGGTGGCAGTAGCCTTTGGTTCACTTGTTTTGCTATCGGAATTATTTTAAGCGTGGCCAGGAACGTGGAACAGATGGAAGGAAAAGAGTCAGAATTATTGACAGAACAAATAGAAGAAAGTGAATAAATGCATAACGTGAAGTACTAAAAATGGACAAAGGAAAAATAATTGAAGTAGATAAAATAGAACCTCTTTCCAAGGAAGGTACGCGATTCATAGTTGCGGGGGGTGGAACAGGGGGACATATTTTTCCTGCATTGGCAATTGCAAATGCACTAAAAAAAAAGGATGAAAGCATAGAGATTTTATTTGTTGGGGCTAAAGGCAAAATGGAAATGGATAAAATTCCGGAAGCCGGTTACAATATTGTTGGGCTAACGATTGCCGGCTACAATAGAAGTTCTTTGATTAAAAATATTTCGCTGCCGCTTAAGTTATTTAAGAGCTTTTTTGAAGTGACAACGATATTGAAAAGATTTAAGCCCACGGCGGTTATTGGGGTCGGAGGATATTCCAGCTTTCCGATTTTACGACTTGCTCAAACGCGGAAAATTCACACGTTTATTCACGAGAGTAATTCGTTACCGGGCAAAAGCAATATCCTGTTGGGCAAGAGAGCAGCGAAGATTTTCGTTGCTTCAGAGGGAATGGAAAAATATTTTCCCGCAAGCAAAATTATACTAACGGGAAACCCTGTTCGAAATATTTTCTTTAAAAAAATTAATAAAAAAGAAGCCCTTGATTTTTTTGGGTTAAAAGAGGGGCAGAAAACAGTATTTGCAATGGGGGGAAGCTTAGGGGCAAAAAGTATCAATGAAACGCTTGAGGCAAATATTGATTTATTTAAAAAAAATAAGCTGCAACTGATTTGGCAAACAGGCAAGCCGTTTGCCGAGAGAGCTGCAAAGGCGGAAGAGGATAGAAACAATATATGGACCAATGCATTTGTTACGCACATGGAATATGCCTACGCCGCTGCAGATGTGGTGGTAGCAAGGTCTGGAGCAATGACGGTCGCTGAATTATGTGTAGTGGCAAAGCCTGCGGTGTTTGTGCCCTACCCTTTTGCGGCTGAAGATCACCAGGCGGCAAACGCTAATGCGCTGGTAAAAAAACAGGCCGGAATAATGATACGCGATGAGGAAGCAAAAACAAAATTGATGAACGTAATGCTTGCTTTGATAAACGACGAAGAATTGATGGGTACAATGAGAAACAATATTGGACAAATGGCTAATAATAATGCGGATGAAGTAATTGCTTCAGAGATGTTAAAAATGGTTAGCAAATAAATTTTATAAAATAAAACCTTTCAATTTTAAGAAAGGACTACATGAAGGATTATAGTAACATATCGCGGGTTTATTTTATTGGCATAGGCGGCATAGGTATGAGCGCCCTTGCTAAATACTATTTGAGCAGAAATGCAACAGTGAGCGGTTATGATAAAACGGTAACCTCATTAACGAAGCAAATGGAGAGCGAAGGAATCGCTATACATTATGAAGATGATATTGCGAAATTGGATAAAGATGCCCATTTGGTAATCTATACTCCTGCTGTACCAAAGGAACACAAAGAGTATAATTATTATCTCGCTAATAATTATGAAATGGTAAAGCGCAGTGAAGTGCTTGGTAATATAACCACTTCATCATACAGTATTTGTATTGCAGGAACACATGGCAAAACAACGATCAGTACAATGGTTGCGCACATTCTGAGGCATTCCGGGTTTGGCTGTAATGCTTTTCTCGGCGGAATTTCGGTGAACTACAATACAAATTTCTGGAGCAGCAATAACAATGTCTCAGTAGCAGAGGCAGACGAATATGATAGAAGCTTTTTGCAGCTATCGCCTGATGTAGCGCTTATTTCAGCAATGGATGCCGACCATCTCGACATTTATGGAACAAAAGAAAACCTTGACAGGGCATTTGTTGATTTTTCAAAAAAACTAAAAGCAGGTGGCTTGCTGGTCACAAGATTTGGGCTTAAAGAGGATATATTTTCTTCGGCTCATCATCTACGTTATAGCCTTCAAAATGATGCTGCAGATGCATATGCATCCAATATAACGATGCATAGCGGCGGCTATCAATTTGATGTGATGATGAAAGAGTGGATGCTCGATAATGTAAGGCTGAATATGGGAGGCATGCACAATGTAGAAAATGCAGTAGCCGCCATCACGATTGCGCATTATTTAAAAATTGATTCCGCAAAGATCAAAGATGCCGTACAGGATTTTAAAGGAGTTAGAAGAAGATTTGAATATATCATCGCTCCGCCCCAACATGCAAATGTTGCCAAAGGCTTTTTGGAAGAAAATAAAAAGGTACAGCCATTGATCTTTATTGATGATTATGCTCATCATCCTGAAGAACTGCGCTCTTTAATTAAAAGTGCTAAAAGCCTGTTCAGTAAAAGAAAATGCACTATCATCTTCCAGCCGCACCTGTTCTCACGCACACGCGACTTTGCAAAAGAGTTTGCAGAAAGCCTTGACATGGCTGATGAAATTTTCTTGCTTCCGATTTATCCTGCGAGAGAGTTGCCAATGGAAGGAGTAAGCAGTGCGCTGATTTTGCATGAAATGAAAAACGATAAGGCACGTGTAATTTCAAAAGAAGAGTTGTTGGGATTTTTGGAAAACGATTTTTTAAAATCAATCGAAAAAAATAGGAGTGAAGAACTGTTGATTACTGCTGGTGCAGGAGATATTGATCAATTGATAGAACCGATTAAGAATATACTGGGCTAAAGAAAAATGACAACAACCGGAAAATACAAGCTTAATAAAATTCTCACAGTCTTGGTGTGGATACTCCTTGGCTCAGGAATGATTGTATTGCTGGTTGCTGCTATTACTAAAAAAAATAATGAACACTGCGTGAAAACGGAGGTAAACATAAGTGGGGTTCAAAATAATTTTTTCATAGATAAAAAAGATGTTCTTGACATATTACAAAAGGTAAATGAAGGAAAACTAGAAAACAAACCTATCCGAAATTTTGACCTTGCTTCAATGGAATCAGCCTTGCAAAAGGATAAATGGATCAGGAAAGCGGAATTGTTCTTTGACAATAATAATGTACTGCAGGTAAGGGTTTCAGAGCGGGAGCCCATATCAAGAATTTTTATGGAATCAGGCGCATCTTTTTATATGGACAGCACTCTCAGGAGACTTCCTTTGAGCGATAAATTTTCTGCAAGACTTCCCGTATTTACAAACTTTCCTGCAGACGTTAAGCCATCGTCGAAAAAGGATAGCAGCTTATTAAAGCAAATTAAGATGCTGAGTGAATATATTATTAGCCATCCATTTTGGATGGCCCAGGTAGAGCAAATAGACATCACACCCGCAGCCACTTTTATGTTGGTTCCAAAGCTCGGCGATCAACTCATTGATTTCGGAAATGCGGATAATTACCAGCAGAAATTTGAGAACCTGCTTACCTTTTATAAGCAGGTAGAATCAAAAGCAGGATGGAACATTTATTCAGTAATTGATGTAAAGTATAAAGGGCAGGTGATAGGAGTAAGACGCGGGGCGGCTGAAATAAAAACAGATTCGTTACGTGCTATACAGATAATGAAAAGTATAATAGCTAATGCACAGAAGTATTCCAATGACTCATCAGCCATACAATTGGTACAGCCTAATGACGATAACAGCGCCATAAATGCAACGCCGCAAATTGATGAAGCGCCAAACGAATCAGTATTAGT
>JBDTSD010000080.1:0-19024 GCA_039931355.1 Ginsengibacter sp. | reverse complement strand
CAATTGGAGTTGGCTTTATTTTATTGAGCCTGTTTTTAAAAGCATCCGTTAAGACAATTGCCATAGCCGGCTTGTTAATTATTTTTTTTGCATAATTTGGTTCCTCTTGCACCTCCTGCAGATGCTTCACTTTTTGAAAGGATACTGCTCACTTTTTTTTCACCGGGCGCTTTTCTATAGGAGGTGGGAGATTATTTGTTATGGGATATCCACCAATTCCCTGGTTAGGCATAATGTTAGTTGGTTTCGCAACTGGCAAATTGTTGAGCTTCCGATAGCACAACGAAGCTCTATCTTTCTGAAAATTGGGTTAGCTTCTATATTCCTTTTTATAATTATAAAGGCAATTAATATTTATAGAGATCCTTTTATATGGACAACCTAAAAGAATTCTTTATTTACTTTTCTTTCCTTTATAAATGTAACCAAATATCCTTCCTCACTTATTTTTTGTCTTGTTACACTGGGGATCATGTTTATAATACTTTCATTAGTTGAAGGAAAGAAAAACAAGTTTAATGAAATAGCCACTGTATATGGCAAAGTGCCTTTGTTCTATTTTGTCGTGCACTGGTATATACTGCACCCAATAATGTTTTTGATTGTGTTTCTGCAGGATATAAAAGCTCGGATTTGTTATTTAGATTTAACCTGGGCAGGCCAAAAGGAATAAGCGGGGTAAGATGACACTTCCGGACGTTCTCTGGAGACTTCCGGTTATTATTTTTTCCTGATCAATACCAGGCGTTCAATGTTCACTTTTTTATTTTCATCGTCGCCGAAATGGAGGGTAATTGACTTTGTGAAATCATCTATAATAATGTCGCCAAGGTATATTCGCTTTTTAGTTTTCCGGGGAGAAGAGAAGCTGATAAGATCGCTTTTGCGTGTTTGCCTTTGCCAAAGCGAAACAGTTGCACCGTCTTCGCCCGTTTCTCCATCAGCATACAATTGATAATAACCGCGGGGTATTTCCGATAATCCAACTTTCAGGTGGCCACCCTTTCTCGCAATAAATGAATTGCCGTCCATCGTAAAAGTTCCATCCAGGCTAAATTCCATTAGCTGTCGATAAACCATCATTGTATCGGGTATATACACCCTGGTTAATTCGTTAGTCGGCAACTGAGATAGACTGACCGGGGCCGATGCATAATACATCGCCACCGACGTATAGTCAACAGGCATATTGTTATTTTCAGGCCCATGTTCAATAGTGTGATTGATGCTTTTTTCAAAAGACATTTTATCAGGTAAAAACAAACGATAGCCGCCAGTACGTGCAAAAGGCAACGAATAATCCAATGACCCATGCAATGGCAGGCTCATCTTTGTGTCCCAACGATCCAGGAGCGCATACCAGCCACCATTAAAATAATCTTCTGAACCAGTACCATGCATGGTCATTTGTCCGTCAATATATGTGACATCATCTCCTTCAAAAAATAACGTCATGCCGGGATTTCTACCTTGTGCCTGCAGGATAGTTGCCACGTAATGGCCTTTCCCGTTGCCTTTTAAAAACTCAAATGGTTTCCCTAACGGACAATTGGCTTCTTTATTCCAATAAGCATAGAATTTTCCTTCTTTTTCCTTATTTCTTTTTTCATCAGAAACATAAACATCGGCGACAATGCGCAAAGTCTCAGCAGCCTTTTCATTTTCCGAAGGGCGGTATATCAATTCAATTTTTGCTCTAGAATCAAACGGCATAGGAAAATAACAATAGCTGGTATTCTCCGCGGAACCTAATAACAAACTCTGCATAGAAACCTTACCAAATGCATAACCAAAAAAATCCGCAACAGGCATATACACTACAGGATACTTTTCATCGTCCCACGAGATGCGAATGTCAATTTGCTTTTGAAGCCCGGTGAATGCTTCTGCAGGTTTCAGCTTAATACCAACAATTCTACCGCCAGTATTAATGGAGGCAAGTGTGATGGTGCCGCCGGATGCGATAGTTTTATCGGTGTGAATTTTCTTTAGGGTGAGATCATCTCTCAGAGATGGATCAAATGATTGAGTCCATGAAAGGCCCAGGCGTTTGTAGGCAGCCTTTTCCCCTGTATTGAGTGTGGGTTGAAAATTTTTAACGGTAGAAGCATCAGGGTATTTGCGATACTGAATTTGATAGAATTGCATGTTTTTTCCACGGGTAACTATTTTACATCCATCATTATAGGGAAGAGGAAAATAACAGTAATAGCCACCAAGCTGGTTGCCACACAGGGGTAGAGTGAATGGATAAACTTTACCAGAGAAGAGGTCAGAAAATTTGATGGAGAAAGAAGGGGTATCGCTTCCGCTTAAATAAAAATCCAGCGTGTCTTCGGTAGGTGTTGGTGTCCATATCCTGTTGATGACACCATTACCTTTCACCTCGAAAAGCACAAGAGAGCTATCAGGGTTTTTGCGGACAAAGGAATATTTGCCACTAAAGCCATCATCGTTATTACCGGTAGTATCATACGACGAAAACTCGCGGACGATTTTATTCTCCTCATACCTTGGCAGATCATCCGGCGATGACATTTTGTTTAGTTCAGTGGCAACATCTATAGTATGTTGCTGAGAGGCTGCCTGTAAAGTGCAGCAACAGAAAAAAATAAAAGAAAAAACTTTCATCATATTAATGGTATTAAACCAGGTTGAAATTTTGAATGATCGCCCGGATAGCAGCCTTTTGTTTCTAAAAGCCATATTACATTCGCAGGAACACTTTTTAAATATATTAATCAACAATTGATAAAATGTACAGTCGAAAATTACCCTTATGGCTGGTGTCATTTTAATTACTGTTTATGCTGGTTTTTGTAAGTGAAAAGGGCTTATCGGCTTCGGAAATGCCTCTTTGTAATGCAGGTACAGCAGCCATATCGAAAACTAATTTACCGCCATTTACAATATCACTGTACCGCACCCAATTATGATTATATGTTTTGTTATTAAGCGTTGACGATTGAATATAACATTTTGTTCCCTGCAGCGTGTTCACATAGTCAACCGGATCTTTTTCTTTTGCAGCAAGCATGCCCATAAATACCTGTAGCAGGGCAAAGAGGTAAATTCGTTTGATCATCTGATTTTATTTTGATAAAGGTGAAAAAGGCACTTCTTTCAAAAAACTTTTTGCTAAAAATTGCGCCTGTTTGCTTTTTGCGAACATACAATGAAACGGCTTTACCAGCTTATCATTACAGAAGTGCTTTCCGGGTCATTTTCAAAACTTAAATAGGTAGTATGTGATGAAGAATCCCACGTGGTTTTTAGATTAGTTAATTTATTGCCTTTTGCATCAGTCAGCATGATTCTCTTTGGCTCCCCCGGTAAGAGGATGCGCACACTGTTGGTAGTGTTCAACGGGCTTTTTGAAACGAATGAATACTCACCTTGCTTTCTTTTTTCATCATATATCCGTGAAGCTGAGGCTAAAACCTGTGGTAACTTTTTATCTTTTACCCGGCTTAAATCAAATAGAAATGCCTGGTGCCCCGGCTCAACCGTTTTTTTCGTAAGTATGGGCAATTCAGGATCAAAGAGATCTATTAGCGTGCCGCTAACAACGAACGGTTCATCGCTGACGCTCTCGTCCATTACAGAGATAATATCATAAGGCCCTCTTTCTAAATAGAGTGAATTTCTAAAAGACAGTTTACCCGCCCTGGCATCATTCTCATACGCCTTCTTTACAACATCAACATAAGTCTTGCTTCTACCACTGTTCATCACAAATTCTTTTGGGTTTGTACGTATCACGTACACACCACCTTTCCCCACATCGAAATGTTGCGAACCCGATGGAGCCACCTGTATTTTTAATAAGCTGAATAGGTGCTCTGATGGCGCCATGTACGCATTGCCGTTAGTGTTCCACCATTCCATAACTTTTTGGTATGGATCGTCATCGTTGCCGGCGTAGATTAATACGCCACCTTTCTTTACCCAGTCGGCAATGTATTCGTGTACCTTCTTTGAAACCGGTTTCATGTTAGAATAACTAACGACGAGTACCTTGATGTCTTTAAGTGTCGCCGGGTATTGCAGGTTTTCCATGTGTACTGTTTCTACAGGTACGCCCAATTTCAATAGCGGAAAGGTTTGCCCATAAAAATTAGAGAATTGCGGGTCTTCAAAACCATCGTGCGTTGGAAATCTTTGAAACATCAATGAGTTGCCCATCAACACACCTATTCCCTTCGGCCCCGAAATTTTATTGGAACTAACAGGCATAAGATTCAGGGCATTTACCATCACCTGCATTTGAGTGGAATAATACCTTGGTATCAAAACTTTTTCTTCGCTGTTTGCCAGTTTATAGGGTCGTGTATAGATGCGTTCCGGCCAGGGCATTACTTCATAGTCTGCCACCATGGGGTACATTAGCTTGGCAGTAAAAGTGGCCTGGTAGTTTTGCCGGTAATCCTGCCAGTCCCTCGGCCAGTCTTCTATTGGGTCGGTTAAAAAAAATAATTTTCTTTTTGTCGGAGCTGTCATCGAAACCATAGAACCATACTCCAGGAAAGCATTCTCAAAAACCCGTTCTTTTTCTTTTCCATTATAGTAAGTTGGCTCCCTCGAAGTACCTGTCCACACCTGGGCTATATAACCATCAATACCAGGCAGGGATGCAAGGCTGGCCTCAGGGCTCACTATTTTCCACGAAGAATAATTTACGAGTGAATGCGTAGGTATATAGACTCTTACCGTTTTCCCTTTGCTTTTACCATATTCCTTTGCATAAGAAGAAACTTCTTTAATTGCATTATAGTAAAGCTGGTATTTCAGTTTGCTGGACAGGTAAGTGTTTTCCGCGGATTCGTGTTGTGCTCTCCAGGGAAATCCATAATACTGCTGCCATTCTTTTTTGAAAGCTGAACTGTAGCCGCCTCTCGCCCAAAACTCGGGTTCTTCCAGAAAAATAGAGGTAATACCTTCATCAATAACTTTTTTTATTATTGCGGTTTTCATGTATTCGATGAAAGAGGTAACCGGCACGATATAAGGAACATTTTTGCCATGCCAAATAGTGTCCCCATTTCGCTGTACCTGTCCCTCCCCGAGATGGTTCTTGCCGTCCCATTCGCCCAGAAAATAATCCTGGTAATTACCCCAGGCGATTCCAGTCATAAAATCTGTTTGATACCCGCGCTCACGCCATGATTTTACACGTTGCGAGAAGGTCATATCGCGGTGGTCACCTGCGCCATAAACTATGGCGATATCAGACCGGACATCTATTTCCGGCCGCCAGGGGCTGCTGGTTTGGAACGCCGTTTTTTCTTTATTTGATGAATCTCTCCTGGCTTCACCGATTGCTTGTGCAAAAAGGCTGCTTTGGGCAAATGATATATAAAGACAAAGGCATATTATTTTTTTTATCATCATAATTCTTTTTGAGAGACGATAAGACTAAAATGCAGAAAGCCTTTCGTCATTCGTGAATGATTACATGTCGGGGTAGACGAGCACTACGCCTGGGAATGCCAGGTTGGGAACAATCAATTGCGGGCAACACATGCTATGGAAATTGGCAGGGCGTTATTGCAAATCAATTCTTTTCGCTTCGTTGTAATTATGCCTCCTGATATTCTCTGTAGCATAATTTATTCGTGCCGCTGCCCTCACGAAAACTGTTCTGCCGGCGGGTATAACACCTTGTGTAGTGATGGTTATCGGCTGTCCCAATTGAGCCTCGAAAGAACTGCCCCCGTAATCTATCTCTGTAGAATACCTGTTGTCCCACTCACGATATCCAACAAAAGGTACCTGGCTTACAAACAAACGGATATCTGTTACATTCAACATGTCATCACTATAATTTCCCATGGGTTCAATCTTGGCTTTGAACTCCGATGGGCTCACAGCCCGCGTAACTTTTACAGTCGCTGTTATTTTTCCCCCGGCAACAGTTGGTTCGCCTACCCATTCTACTTTTAAGAACGGCTGTACTTTAAATTCCACTTCTGTTACACCATTAATGTCAACATTTTGTGTTTCATCTGCTAAGGTATCGCCTGAGAGATTTTTCCGCAACAGGGGAATGAAAGCACCATCAACTCTCACATTGTATTTACCAGCAAACAATTTAGTATTTTGGAAAATACCTTCTTTCATACAATAAAAATCAAAATTATCCGGTACAGCAGTTTCCGTCCAACTGGACTCGCGGAGCCTTACCCGCGTTCCTTCACTACCCTGGTCTGTCAACACAAGTTCGCCCGTAGCGGCATCAACTACTCTGCCTTTTAGTGTTTCCTGTGGCTCGGCATAATTATCTTTTTTGCATGCGTAAAGTAAAATGGATGCAAAAATTATTAAGAATATTTTTTTCATGTTGTTATCTTTTGCGGGTTAATACTTATTAAAATCTAAGTTGGTGTTTATACCCGTTGGTTTTATAATTTATCCTTCTGACCACTACCGCCCGGGTTGTTGATCAATCACAGGACTTTTTGCCACTTCATCACCCGGTATAAGCAGGTAATATTCTTGTTCCGTTAATCTGAAACGGCGCCTTCCTTCATCCAGGCCCGCATCAAAAAAGTATTTGCCTGTTTTAGATGAATAAAAAGGATAAAGGCCTTTATAATATGCGCCATCTGCTTGCGTAAAGCCATTCAACACATCAGAATGCTGTGTTCTCCAACGACGGATATCCCAGAGTATCTTGTGTTCAAAAGCCAGCTCTTTTCTCCGTTCTTTTCGGATGATCGCGAGGCCTTGCTGGCCGGATAGCGTACCAGTCAGTGGATATGCGCCCGCCCTTTCGCGAATGGCAGCTATGGCATCATAAGCTATCTGCTGGAAATCGTCACCTGCCGGCGGTGCTTCGCCTGCCAGCATCAGTTCAGAAGCAGCTTCAGCAACATTTAAAAGAATTTCTCCATAACGCATTAGTATAAAAAACTGTTCTGACCGTGCTTCCAAAACCAATGACTGAGGCATGTTCGGATTCAACCATTTGCGGACCATAAATCCTGTCATGGCAGCAGTGGCGTCGGAGGTAAATGGACCATTTTTACCACCGGCATTCATTACAGTGCCATCAGCGAGGGTCACAGTTTCGTGCGTGGTACCATTTTGAGATAGGAACAATTCCTTATGCCCGGCGAACGCACCCGTGGCTTTATAGGCATCTACTTCATTGTAATTTGACGGGCCGGAAACGGTATAGTTCGGCGCTCCGCCATTCACTACCCGCAACGGCGATATACCATTAGAAGCATCGCCGGTAAAAATGCCCCTGCGTACTTCCATTACCTGTCCTTTAAAAACTTCTCCGGGGAGTATAACATAGGCGCGTAGACGAGGTTCGGCATTTGCGAATATGTCGGTCACCTTATTAAACAATAAGTACTTTCCATTGGCATCAAATACTTTAATGGTACTATCAGGATTTTTGGCAAAACCATCAAACAGCTCCACAAAATCAAGGGTAGGGCAGTTGCCTGCTGAGTATCCGTTTCCACCCATCATTTGCCGTGGTATATTGTAAGCATCATATCCATGTGCCAGGTCCGGGTATTGATATTCTTTAATGTAAATGTTTTCAGGGCTTGAAATGTCAAAAAACATATCAACCATGTTTTGATATTGCGCCTCAGGGTCATTGGCACTCCACTTCTTTTTGTAAAGAGAATATTTACCGGTTTGCATTACAGCACGGGCAGCGTTGTAAGCTTCCCTGAAATATTTTTTCGAAGCCGCGGCCGCTGTACCGGGATTAAATCCAATTACCCGGACGCCCGTCTTATCGCCTAAGCCGGTAATTTGATTGTATTTCGCCACAGAACCTGCAAATAACATTGCCTCAGATTTAAAACCATTGGCGACATCTTTATTTGCATACCCTCTTTTTGGGCTTGAAGGAGAAAGTAATAAAATAGAAGAATCGAAGTCAGACAAAACCTGGTTCCACGTTTCTTCTTCAGATGAACGCGGAATTTCTAATTTGTCTGCCGACACTTCCGGATATTTCAGCACGCTGGTAACTAAAGGCACGCCACCATAACGCTTGGCGAGCGCATAAAAAACCATTGCCCTGGCAAAATAACCTTCGCCGATATAATGGTTATAAATATCCTGGTTAAAATTTGATTTATAATCCGGCAGGTTTTCTATAAGATAGTTTGCATCGCGAAGCAAATTAAATGCACGTGTCCAATATGGACCATTGCGGGCAAATCCTTCCGAGGTCATGGCAGTGCCTGCATCACGGCCGAGAGAGGAACCTTCATTAGCTCCGGGCGTTACCAGCCAATCATCAAAAAACTGGCGTGCCGGGGAATATTTAAAGTCTTCAAAAGGCATCTGGCTATAGATCCTTGCGAGATAAACGGTCATGCCTGCCTCGTTAGAAAACAGGTCTTTGTCCTGTACCACATTCATCGGTGGTATGTCCAGGAAGTCTTTCTTACAGGATATAAACGTACCTGCAAAAATGATAAAAATGAATACGATATATGATAATTTCATGGTATGTCAATTAATTAAAAGGTGATGTTTAATCCTGCTGAAACAGTTTTGTTCAATGGATATAAATATCCATATAGGTCAATAGGATGTTCCGGATCAATGTATTTCACCTTGGTGAAGGTTACCAGGTTATAAGCATTTACATAAACGCGGAGATTTTTGAATCCTATTTTATGGATTAATTGCGTCGGAATTGAATACCCTAATTCAATACTTTTGAGCCTTAAGTAAGCGCCGTTTTCATCATTGAAAGTAGAATTCACATCTGGTAAAGTGCCCGTGTAGGCGTAATGCCCGGGAATCCATTTCGTAGCAGGATCATAAGGATCAGCTTTGGGATCTTCAGGGTGCCAGCGATCCATAAATTGAACCATCGCACCGGATTCGCCACTGCCCCACATCGGCTCGCGAAGTTGTTCTCCATAAATCACGGAGCTCATACCAGAGCCTTGTAAAAGAAAGT
The DNA here is from genome assembly GCA_039931355.1 of Ginsengibacter sp. Classification (GTDB taxonomy): domain Bacteria; phylum Bacteroidota; class Bacteroidia; order Chitinophagales; family Chitinophagaceae; genus Ginsengibacter. The sequence continues at coordinate 10,080 of JBDTSD010000080.1, read as the reverse complement.
TTAGATTGAAGCCTTTGTAGTTTGCGTCGAATATCATACTGAAATTCATCCAGGGGTATTGATCAAAACGTATAGGATGTTCATCATTTCCATTGATCTCGCCGTCGCCGTTCCAATCTTCGTACCGGTAATCTCCCAGGATAGTTCCCCTGCCAACGTACACCGGCGATGACCAAATATCTTCCCATGTTTGGTATTGCCCATCTCCCTGCAAGCCGCTGTGAACCCCTTGTAGCCTGTCGTTTTGGTTATTTCTCCAATTACTCCAGGAACTGCCAATAGCTCCGCGTTCTACGTAAAGTCGCTTTACCCGTGCTAAAGAGAAAATACCTTTCACGCTGTAATCAAACTCGCCGATCTGGTTTCTATGATTTAGCTCAAGGTCAAAACCATACGTGCGGTCACTATTTAAGTTTTCCTGCGGAAGCCCTGCACCAACCACTGTTGGTATGCCACCACTCCTCGTTGCCAGGAGTCCTTCCCTGTGCCTGCTGAAATAATCAATCGTGATTCCGAACAAACCATGCCAGGCTTCCATATCCACACCCAGGTCAAACGTTTTTGAGGTAAACCAGGTGATGTTTTTGTTTGGGATACCTTTATTATCGGCACTGGCATTGAAGCTACCGTCGAACACGTAACCACCCGTAAAATTTCTGCGATCTGAACTTGTGGGATAGTTATAGCCTGAAATAAATTGATAGCTTGATGCATTATCGTCCCCGGTTTTACCATAAGAAACTCTTAGCTTAAACTGGTTGATAAAAGCCAATGCCTGCGAATTCTCAAAGAATTTTTCTTTATTAATCCTCCATCCAAGAGAGGCCGCCGGAAAAAACCCCCATTGTGAACCTGTAGCAAATTTGGAAGAACCATCATAGCGGAAGAGAAATTCTACTAAATATTTATTGTCATAAGCATAATTCGTTCTGCCAACCAATGCGAGGTTAGTGAACTCATACAGCGCATCAGCACCTGGATTCATCGTCGCCAATTGGCCGGTTGCCGTTCCTGCGAACAAAAAAGGCAACTGTAGTGTGAGATCTCTTTGTGCGGCGAAGTTGTCGCCCGTTCTTTTTTGCGCTTCTCCAAGTATAAGAGCATCCACTGAATGTTTATTGAATGCTCCGGTGTAATTCAAAGACGCCTGTGTCAACATTTGCGCCTTCGTATACAATTCTCTTCTTACCCGGTTAGGCGATTGACGGCTGAAGGTGGAATAGGTGTCTGAAGCCTCGTCGTACCGATATTGCTTGTACTCTTTTTGGTAAAGATTAGCATCGGACATATTGTAATCATAACTGAACAAACCTTTTGCAGACAGGCCTTTTATGCCCGGGAACTCGTATTGAAGGCTGGCAGCAGACTGTAGCCATTTATTGTTATATTTTTTATAACCTACCAGGTCTTTATCCATAAAAGAGAGCGGATTATCTCCTTCGATTAATCCATGAAACGGTTTGGTAGGATCGCCATTGGCATAGGCAGGTATCTGCGGCCCCTGGCGCCAAAAGCTCCGAACTATCCACCACGAATCCTGGTAAGGACGATCCTGCTGGTCCATCACTAAACTTAAATTCAAATTAAAGGTCAGGCGATTAGTGATCTTTGTATTAAGGTTAGACCTAACATTGTATTTGGAATAGTTTAGGTTCCCTGATTTAAAGAAACCTTCCTGGTAATTATATCCCAGGCCCACATAATAAGTAGTTTTGTCATTGCCGCCTGTAGCACTAAGGTTGTGCATTGTTTGCGGAGCGTATTTGCTAAACACTAATGGGTACCAATCAGTGCTCTTTTTTGCCCCGGTCCGGTATTCCTCAAACTGCTGATCATTGAAAATCGGAGAGCCACCGTTTATATTATGCAGTGCCCGTTCATTACGCAGCGTAAAATAATCTATCGCATTAACCGTCTTCGGCAATCCGGAAGGAATCTGGAATGTGAAAGAACCGGAATAATTCAGCTCTATCTTATTGTTCCTTCCTTTTTTGGTAGTTATTAACACCACGCCATTGGCAGCACGCACCCCGTATATCGCCGCAGATGCATCTTTCAGCACGGAGATATTATCAATGTCATTAGGATCCAAACGCTGAAAATCTGTGCTTGTCCTGGGGATACCATCTATTACGATCAGTGGGCTTCCCATCGCACGAATGTCAAAATTGTTATTGAATGATCCTGGCTCCGCTGTCTTCTGTGTTACCCGCACACCTGGTATTTTTCCGGTGATCATGTTTTGAACATTCTCATTTTTAGTGGTGATGATATCTTCGCCTTTAATGGATGATACAGCGCCGGTTACGTTCGTCTTCTTTTGAGTGCCATAACCAACCACCACCACATCATTCAGCGTACTTACATTAGCTTGCAATACCAAATCAATTACGCTTCTCCCGCCTGCATCTATTGTTTGGGTAGTGAAACCTACATAACTAAATTGTAATTTTTGATTGCCCGAAACATCTATGGAATAGTTTCCATTAGCATCAGTTACTGTTGCAGTACCCGAGCCAACAACGGTGACCGTCACACCTGCCAGGGGGTTTCCATTGCCATCAACGACTTTTCCTGTAATAGGTTTGAATTCCGAAACTGGATCTCTTAATGAGATAATGATAAGTTTGTTTTGAAGCGAGTACGTAAGTAATGTGTTAGAGAACCCGCTGGCTAATATTTTAGAAAGCGGTGTGTTTCTTACATTGATGTCCAGCCTTTTGCCAGGTGGAAGAATGTTTGTGCTATAAACGAAGCGGTAGTCTGTTTCTTTTTCTATAGCCTGGAACAATTTACTGAATTCCGCATCTTTTAAATGGACGCTGATTTTTGGTTCCTGCGAAAAGGCCCTGGCAAACAACTGTGTAGATGCCAGGAGAGTTAAGAATAGGGTCAATTTCATAATCAACAAGGTTTTGAGTGAGTTTCGGGGCAATTTGATTGCCCTGATAGATCTAATTTTTTTCATAAATTTGGTTGGTTTAATGTAGTTAATCAGCAACTCGGTTAATAACTCGTTGTTGAATGGAACTTGAACTGGGGAGATGTTGACGCATCTTCCCTTTTTTATTGGTTTAGGTTTGTAAAGCTGTTTAAGTCATAATTAATGTTTATTTCGTGATTAATATACTATCATTTTCTATCCGGTAATTGAAGTATAAGGAATGTTGTAAAGCCTTTAATGTTTCGCGGATATTCTCGTTTTCAAAAATGCCCGTAAAACGAAACTTCGTAGCAATACTGGTGTCAACATTCACTTTTACATTGTACCACCTTTCTATCTTCACCGCAACATCTGCCAGTGTTTCATCATTAAATACTAACCTGTTTTTTACCCATAAAGTTTCCCGGATGGTGCTATCGTAGGTATTAATGGCAACGGGTGAAATTGTTATCTTGCCCGTGTCTTTCTGTCCTCTCTTAGTTACACTAGCAGGTGATTTAATGAATGGCTGATAAACATTTTGTGTTACAAGCTTATGCAGCGGCGTCAGGATAATTCTTTCTTTCTTTTTATTGTTGAGTACCACTTCCACAGATCCACGTATTAAAATGGTTTCCGTCGTCTTATCCTGCGGGTAAGCTTTCACATTCAGTTCAGTACCCAACACCCTCACATCCAGTGTGCTCGTGTGTATGATGAAAGGCTTTGCTGCATTATGCGCTATTTTGAAATACGCTTCGCCATTTAAAATAACCTGCCGTTCCTTCAAGTTAAAATCCGCCGCTACCTCAATGGTAGTTCCCACATTCAACGTAACTAAGGATCCATCCGGCAATGCTAAAGATTTCCTTTCCCCGGGAAATGCGCGGTAAATTAATTTAGCGGCTGAAGCAACCGGGCCTTCACCCTTAGCCTGGCGCATATTGAGATGATAAATTAAGATCAGAAGTAATAGCGAGGCCGTAATACTTCCGGCATATATGAATAGAGCACGGGACCTTTTTGTTTTTTTTATAGCAAGCACTTTGGATGTGATACCCGGTGACGAACCAGGCTCGGCATTTTTCACATACTCTTTAAACGCTTTCAAAAATGCCTGCTTATCCTTCCGAAACTGGGGAGCCGTGTTGTTGCCGGAGAGTAAAAAATAAAGTTTAGTTGCCTGCTCTATTTTCTCATGATGATCCGGGTTTGCAAGAATCCAGGATCTCCAAAACATTTCATCCCTTTCGTTTCTGCCGAGACAATAATTTTGAAAAGATGGGTCTAAAATAAGGTCTTCAATATCGCAATCGTGGTAGTTCATTAAGAGTTTCTTCAGTAAGATTCGTGGCTCAATAACACTTCCTTAACATATAGAGAGATAACTACCGGGGTTTTACTATGGATTTTTATAAAAAAGTTAAACTTTCTTTTCAAACCCTGGCTGGGCACCTTTTTTCAACATATTAAATTCTCAAATATTTCTATAGAGAAATTCACTCTTAATTTTTCAAAGAGTTTCGAATAATCCGGATCATAAAATGGAGACGTTTCTGCCGCGGACTTAAGAAAAGAAAAATAAATAATCTGCCAGCGTTCTACATAAATATTTGTGAGAACGGATAAAGCTGAACTTTTCAATGAAGCTGGCTGGACTCTGTTTTAAAAAATTCAGCTTTCAACACCTTCAGAGAATCATAGATAATGTTGTAAGCAGTGCGGGCAGTAATATTGCAGGTTTCTGAAATTTCCTCGTAACTATTATCTTCGAAAAACTTAAGCCTTAAAAGCTGCTTTTGGCGGGGGCTAAGCCTGGCAAACGCCTTGATTAATTTTTTTCGCAATAGCTCGTTAGTTTGAAGCTGAATCAAAACCTCTTCGAAGGGCAATTCTTTACCAACCTGGTAAGTTAGTAATTCATGGTTTTTTGCCTTCCTGGTATTTTTGGATTTTATCTCGAGGAAAATTTTATGTTTTAAAGCAGTAAGCAGGTATGACCGCACGTTCTTTACTTCCGGAAGTTGCGCTCTTTTATCCCAAAGTTCAATGAGGAGCTGAGTAATGCAATCATTAGAAAATTCACGGTCACCCGTGAGCTTAATGCCAAAATTGCTTAGGCCGAGGTAATGCTCGTCATACAGCTTTAGCAAAGCATCTTGGTCTCCATTTCTCAGCAAGGCCCATGCTTTAGGGACAGTAACTTTAGGGTTCATTCCTTAATTGATTAGCGGTCCAAAAATCTTGGTACGGGAAATTTGAGCTAAAGAAAATGCAGAAACACTATAACCTTATGGTTAAATACCATGATGCTTATCTCAAGAAACCTTCGATGTTTGCTGAAGCAAAAGCCCGGAAGTAAACTTACTTTTTCAATCACGACAGCAAATAAAGAGTCAGCATTGCTTTAGTTTTCCTTAACCTTAGCAAAACTAAGTTACCGTCTTTGTACAAATTTTCCAAAATATTTTCCTCTCTGCAACTGTCTGCTTTCGTGCAAAAGCAAGTTCAATTAGCACCAGATAATACCACGAAGGACGAATAATTAATGGTGCAAACCCGGCAGACGCTGAACAATAATTAATAGTCCAAAATATTATTTTTTTTACTCATTAACCGGATGTAACCTGGCGCATTAGTTTTTGTTTACAACTAAAATTGAATCAAATCTTTTATCGTTGTACGAAGATATGAGCCAGGGAGTTCCAGGGTCTTGAGACCTATAAGAGGCAAAAGTGCTGCTTTATTTATGCGTTTTTTAAACTGGAGTTGCCTGCGGGTGGTTTTCTTTTAAACTCCTGGATTATTTTTCAGTCGCCTTCGGCAAATAATCCAGGACAACTCCAATCTGCAAAGATTAATTGATTTTTGAGATTGTCTCGTTCCTTACCAGGCACAACGCCAAACATAAAAATAGTAGGGTTACCCGTTGGCGGAGTTAATTTTATTTTGATGCGTTAAAAAATGTTGTGCAATTGTCCAAGTGAGTGACTAAACTTACGAATGCAACATGCACAACATCAAAACAAATTTCGATAAAATTCTAGTGGTTATAAAGATATTTTACGTGATGAAATTAATGCGAAAGGTAATTATTTACGGCGTGGTACAAGGCCTAGGTTTTCTGATGTAGAAGTGATCGCCTTAAGCCTTACTGCTGAATGTTTAAGTATAGATAATGAGAATTATTTATTTTCCAAATTGAATAAAGAATATAAAAAGAATATAAAGTGGCGTTTGAAAATATGATCAGCAGGCGTCAATATAATGATCGCAGAAAAGTGTTATTTGAAAAAACCGAACGAGTCAGAAAGTTAATGGCAGAGGAGCTTAACTGTCAGGCAGATATATTTGCGATAGTCTCTATGGCGATTGAGATTTGTAAATTATCAAGAGAGAAAAGAAATAAAATGGGTAAAGAATCTATTCATCATGCACCGGCTAAAGGTTACTGTGCCTCTCAAAAAAAATATTTCTATGGTTACAAATTGCACAGTGTTTGTTCGGCTACCGGACTAGTGGAATCATTAGATTTAACCAATGCAAGTGTGCATGATGTTCACTATCTGAGTAATGTAAAAGAATTGTTCAGCAATTGCATAATAACAGGCGATAAAGGATACATTGGAAGACAGCATCAAATCAACCTGTTTGAATCGGCAGCAATTCAATTAGAAGTGCCATTAAGAAACAATCAGAAAGAACAAAAGCCTGTGATTAGAATATTAAAGAAAGTAAGAAAGAGAATTGAAACAGTTTTTTCTCAGTTGTGCGACCAGTTTATGATACAGCGTAATTCCGCCAAATCCTTTACTGGCTTCAAATCAAGAATACTTGCAAAGGTTACCGGGTTTACTGTTTTACAGTTCTTAAACAAATTTATAAACAACCAAGCTGTAGGCAGAGTTAAACATGCCTTGGCTAATTAACTCCGCCAACGGGTTTATTTAAGGTTTTTCTATTTTTTAAGGACATATTTGCATAGTATTTCACCTGCGACTTATCCTGTTGCATTAGTGATGAATAATAGATCACACTTGCCGGCATTGGCGGGTTGTCTGCTTGGTTAATGGAGTCTTTTAATATTTTATTTGATGTGAGAATATTTTACAAAATACATACTTCTTTGCTCCTGATTTTGATGATCCCATTTGGTGTAGTTGCGCAGGATGTTTTGAGCTACGTAAATCCTAATATTGGCACCGCACATAGCAGGTGGTTCTTCTACACACCTGCAGCGTTACCGCACGGTATGGCAAAGCTGGCCCCCTCTACAAACGGCCACTATGGAAATCATTCAGGCTGGGAAGCTGTTGGCTACGACGCACGTGATAATTCTATTGAAGGGTTTGTACATTTTCATGAATGGCAGGTGGGTGGGATTTCTGTTATGCCGGCCACTGGTGAGCTAAAAGTAAAGCCGGGCGAACTGGAAAAACCTGGTGACGGATACCGGTCCGGATTTGATCGGAAAAATGAGGTAGCCCAACCGGGCTATTACAAAGTGTTGCTGGACGATTACAATATAACTGCAGAACTAACGGTTACAAAACGAGTAGGCTTTCACAAATATACTTTTCCCGAAAATGATCAGTCAAGAATCATTTTTGATATTGGAAATGTACAAGGAGAAAGCGGGCCGGTTAGAGATGCTTCGATTCGTATGATAGATGACAATCACTTCGAAGGTTTTGTAATTACCGAACCTAAATACGTTCAAAAATATGATAAGGGCGGAAGAGTATCTATGTACTTTTGGGGAGAGGTTAGCCGTAAACCATTATCAACAGGCGCTTTCAATGCTTCAGGTATTCAACAAAATACAAACTCTTCCAAAGGTTTAGGGGCCGGACTTTTTCTTGAATACAAAACAAAAGATAAGGATGTGATAGAGTTGAAAGTGGGACTTTCCTATACTTCTATGGAGAATGCCAAACAAAACCTTGAAGCTGAAGCAGCGAATCTCACGTTTGATGAAGCACGTGGCAAAGCAGAAAAAATATGGCAACAGGAATTAAGCAAGATTTCAGTAGAAGGAAAAATTAAGGATGATAAAATAAAATTTTACACAGGGCTTTTTCATGCATTATTAGGAAGAGGCATTGCCAGTGATGTGAATGGAGATTATCCAAAACAGGATGGCGCTATAGGTCATTTGCCGGTTGGTAACAATGGGAATTTTGTGTATGACTTTTATAATACCGATGCAATTTGGGGAGCGTTCTGGAACCTGACGCAGCTTTGGGCGCTGTGTTATCCGCAACACTATACAAGCTTTGTGCAGACACAGTTGGAGATATATAAGCAGCGGGGATGGTTTGGCGATGGCATAGCCAATAGCAATTTTGTATCAGGTGTAGGTACCAATTTTGTAGGGCTCGTAATTGCAGCAGCTTATAATTGTGGTTTGCGCAATTACGATATTCCACTCGCGTATGAAGCGGTGAAAAAAAATGAAATAGGATTTAAAAGCCGTCCGGTAGGATCAGGCAAATTGGATTTGGGAGTGTTTCTTAAAAAGGGTTATTCAACAAATCTTGAAGCTGATGAAACGGGTAGCAGAGGCTCGCAGTTTTCCGCCTCCCACACACTTGAATATAGTTTCAGCACTTTCGCGGCAGCGCAAATGGCAAAATCTTTAGGCCACACTGATGATTATAAAAAGCTAATTAAATATTCAAATGGATGGACTTTGATTTTTGATCCCTTAGAAAAATTAATTCATCCAAGGGATGCCAAAGGAAATTTTATAGGCAAGTTTGATCTGTATCAGCCATGGCGTGGTTTCCAGGAAGGGAATGCTGTTCAATATACTTTTTACGTTCCTCAGAATCCGGCGGGATTAATTAGCAAAATAGGCAACGCAGATTTCAATAAACGCTTGGATACCATTTTTGAAACATCACAAAAAAATGCTTTTGGCGGCGGAAAAGAAATCGATGCTTTTGCAGGCATAACTTCTGTTTACAATCATGGAAACCAGCCCGATCTTCATATCAGTTGGTTATTTAATTTTTCGGGGAAACCATGGCTAACTCAAAAATGGACGAGAGCTATCTGCAATGAATTTTACGGAACAGAACAGATTCACGGTTATGGCTATGGGCAGGATGAAGACCAGGGTCAGTTAGGTTCCTGGTATGTAATGGCATCGCTTGGCTTATTTGACGTTAAAGGTTTTACAGACAGCCGCCCTATTATTGAAATCGGAAGCCCGATTTTTGATACCGCAGGCATCCAACTGGGCAATGGAAAAAAATTGGTAATTGAAACAAAAAATAATGGCGCAAAAAATGTATATATACAGTCTGCTCAATGGAATGGCAAGCCGCTTAATAATTGCTGGATGTATAGGGATGAATTAATGAAAGGCGGGAAATTAATATTAACCATGGGAAAAAATCCAAACACGAAATGGGGCGTTGCGATTCCTCCCCCGTCTACGCAATAACGTTAGATCCGTATTATTTTGAGAAAATAATATTCTTCTTATTCGGTATGGACTGAAAAACCCCGCAACAAAGGCAAGATATTCGTAACAAGATTTTTTACTCTGCTTCAGTAATCTTGTCGTTATTGGCCGGAAACTCCCCAATTCGTATTCGGTTCCGGTCCCATTTTTAGCACAAGAGACCCACCCTTTAATAATTCCGAGGCCGGAAATTTGAATGAGTTTAAAGTGTGGCCATTGAGTGTAGCATGTTGCACATACATATTTTTACGCGATGCTCCTTCAGCTATAATTGTAAATTTTTTACCGCGGCCAAATTTTTCGCCCAAATCAATTTCTATCTTTTTAAATAACGGGCTGGCAATTTCATAAATAGGGATTGACCTGGCACCGCCATCAGTTTGAAATAAACCTATAGCAACCATGATCATCCATGCGCTCATCTGTCCCTGGTCTTCATCTCCGAGATATGCATTGGATACCTGGTAACCGTAAAAACGATCCAAAATCGAACGGCTCCACTTTTGTGTTGACCACGGCTTACCTGCCCAGTTAAAAAGAAAAGCAAAGTGCATGGACTGCTGGTTGCCCTGCACTACAGGATAGTCCCAATACTGATCGTTCATTCCGTTGTAGCGCCACGGCTCACTTTCTTTAAATCCCCATTCCAGCCTGTCAATAAACTTTTTCTTACCAATCCTGCTGA
>JBDTSD010000079.1:0-19032 GCA_039931355.1 Ginsengibacter sp. | reverse complement strand
AACCTGTATCTGGAGCTTCGGAAACTCTTATACTATCCATTGTACGACGAGGCCGTTTAGTGCCCAAATATTTTCAGCAGCCGCAAATCTATTTTAATTTTTTACTTGCCTAATAGCTGTCCATATAACAGGCTGAGATGAAACTATTTAATTAATCCATGCGCATTTGTGCCGAAAATTTTTACAGCAATTGCCAGCAAAATAACGCCAAAAAACTTTCTTACGACAATCAATCCATTTGGCCCCAAAGCTTTTTCAATCCACTTAAGCGATTTAAGAACTACAAATATTATAACGCAATTAATTAATATTCCGAATAAAATATTTACGTCATGGTAATTCGCCTTTAGTGACATCACTGTAGTAAGTGTGCCGGAGCCTGCAATCAACGGAAATGCTATGGGCACTACGCTTCCACTTTTTGGATTATTATCAGGCTTAAAAAAATCCAAACCTAATATCATTTCCAGCCCGATGATAAATATTACGATGCTCCCGGCAACAGCAAAGGATTGTACATCCAGGCCGAGAAGATTTAAAAAGGGCTGCCCCACAAACAGGAATAAGATCATAAATGCACCTGATGCAATAGTGGCTTGCATTGAACGGATAACCCCACCCATTTTTTCCTTTAAGGAGATAAGAATAGGAATTGACCCAAGAATATCAATCACTGCAAAGAGTGTGAATGTTATCGTGACAGTTTCCTTACCGGATATATTGGCAAAATCGGCCATCTGATTTTTTTGCAAATGTAGGACAGATGCACACAGGGATAAAATTTGCCAGGCTATAAAATTATTTGTACACCTCCGTTTACATTTAAGCCTTTTGTAGAAAACCCTCTTGTTACAAAATATTTTTGACCGGTGATGTTTTGAAAATCTGCGAAGGTGCTGAACTTTTTATTGAACTTATAACGGCCATAAAAATCAAGAGTGTAATATCCCTTCAATTCATAAGGCTCAGCCAGGTACTGTGGTTCAAAAGCTTTACTCACTGTTTTAAAATGTGTAGATAGATAAAGTTCTTTGGTAACATTATAGTTCAAAGAAATATTGAAAATATTTTTTGGTCTTTTGTACAAATTAAAAAATGAGGTGTCTTTACCCGGTGAATTTTGAGTAGTTATTTTTCCATTTACATAAGTATAATTAGCAGATATAGAAAATTGAGGAGTAAAATTTATGGATGCTTCTGTTTCAATTCCATAATCATGTTGCTGATTACCGTTAATATAATTGCTTGCATATGTTACCGGGTCTGAATAAAAAAGAAACACATTCTTTCCATCCCTGATAAAACCTGTGGCCCTTGTATTTATTTTCTCAGAAAAATATTGAAGGCCTGCTTCATAGCTTGTAGTTGTTTCCGGCTTTAAATTTTTATTTCCATATTCTGAATACAATTGATACAACGAAGGCACGCGATAACCTGAAGAAATATTTGCATAAATTTTATAATGCTCATCAATTACATAAAAAGGATTGACAGAATAGGTATAATTATTTCCATAAATGCTATGATGGTTCCATCTGCCACCAAGGTCGATATTTAAGCCTTTCGCAAATTTCAAATATAAAGAAGCGTAGCCGCTGATTTGGTTTGTTCTTGCACTATCGCCTGAAATAGGTATTGCAGGGTAACCATAATCAGGGAAAAAGATGTACTGTTGATCTGTTTTATTTTGCCTGTAGTCAGCACCTGCAAGAAACTCTATATGTTTATTAAAGTGAAGACTGGTGTATAGTTCGGCAAAATTTGATGTGCCATTATATTTCCCTTTTTGGTATTGTGAGAAGCCACCAACATCAGTGGAATCATCAGTGAAATTCCGATCGAAGCGATTGTAAGTGTATTGCAGTTTTACAAAACCATTTTTCAATTTATAATCTGTTGCAACACCTGCTATTGTATTATCATTTTGATAAGTATAATCTTTATCATCTGCAAATGCCCCTGCATCTATATCCGCATGGTTATTATTATATTTTCCAAACAAACGAACGAACGTTTTTTTAACAGGATTAAAACTATAATTCAATTGAAATTCGTCCTGGTCAAAACCGTCTTTATCAAAATGCTGTGTGCCTGTGGAATCGTAGGCTGATGAAAATCCGTTGCTGTGAGTCTTATTATAGGAAATATAATACGATTGATCTTTTCTGCCAGATCCACTTAAAGCTACACTTCCTTTATAAGTACCATAGCTTCCCGCAGAAAGATCTACATTAAGACTCATTGGTATTTTCGCTCCTTTTTTACTTATGATATTTATAACTCCTGCAACCGCATCCGAACCGTATAAGGTAGATTGAGAACCCATCAAAATTTCAACTTTTTCAATATCATTAAGGGCTAAATTATTAAGATCAAAAGCATTCGTTTCGCCGGATGCATCATATAAAGGAATGCCATCTATTAAGATCAAAGTATTTGAACGCGAAGCACCACGTGTATAGACGGTTTGATTTGTTCCAAGGTTGTTATCAGCACCGTTAATAATTATACCCGCCTGCTGATTTAAAACTTCGGATATTGATTTACCAAAGCTCTTGTTCAGCTGATCTTGTGTTATCACTGTTACCACTTTACCAGTTGTACTTTGCTTTTGCGGAAACTTGTTGGCGGTTACAATTACTTCATCAAGTGTTTTGTTTGTTGAATCCTGCTGAGCCTGCACATCCTGTGCATGGAGGTAACTGCTGAAGAATACAGCAGCCGCAATAAAAATTCCTTTTTTCATTTGTAGAAAATTTTTTTGTGACTGCTTTCGAAAATTAAAAGAAAGAAATATAAATGCCTCCCGGCCTTTACACCCCATGCCTTTCACCCGAAAGCTTTGAATGATTTTTAATTGTAACAGGCAGGTCTTCTGGCTTTGCACATTCTTAAAAGCCTTCCCGTCAGCCGGAGGCTAACAGTGGCGAAGAATTTAAGAATTTCAATTGTGCTTTACAGCTACGGGGATAGCGCCGGATTTACACCGGCTTCCCTTTTAATCCAGATTGTGAGATCGGGAACCAATTACACCGCAAAAGTATGGGCATTAAGTTTGAAATTCAAAAACATATTTATAATTGTATAGGGGATGATTTTTATCCATAGCGCTATTACACTCTGCAAGAATTTAATATCCATGCAAAGAATTTATTCCAATGAAATTTTTATTGCTTATTAAAATTTAAAGAAACGCCCACATAATAATTTCTGCCGGGAGCAGCATTGTAATATCTCCCCGCTGCAGCATTTATATCATTTCCAAGACTGTACTTCTCATCAAAAATATTTTCAGCCCCAGTAAATATTTCGAGTCGTATTTTTTTAGAAATATGTCTTCTAACGCCCAGCCGTATCCCAAGCAAATTATAAGCGTCTGCATAACTAGTATTGCCATCGTTAAGTGCTATGCGGTCGCTATAGAAAAAAGTAGTGTTTGCATACACGCCCGCCTTTGTGTTTACATCGATCCCGGCAACTATAGTTTGTGGTGCAACACCAGGTAACTTGTTACCGGAATAATCATTTGATGCCTGCTTAAAATTTTTATAATGAAAATTGTTCCATGTATCGCTAAGGTGTATTTCTATTCGCCTAAAGAAAACCTGGTCGTTATCAAATATTTTATAAGAAAGAAAAGTTTCCAGGCCATTTTGTTTTGCCGAACCTGCATTGTCAAAATAGTCAGCACCTGCAGAATTTTGTCGCTGTACGATGGCGTTTTTTAGTTTGTAAAAAAATGCATTAATATCAAAATAAAATTTGTTTTTAAAAGTACTTCCTCGCAGCCCAAATTCATAATCTATCCCGGTCTCTGGTTGCAACTGATCATTAAAAACATTAGTAGAAGGCAAGACCTCCGCTGTTGTTGGTGCAGAAAAACCTCTTGAAACGCTTGTGTAAACGGAGATGGTTTTATCCAGTTTCCTCAGGATGGCAAAGCGGGGTGTAAACTCATTATCAAAGCTTCTTTTTTTATCAGCAGACGGCAAGGTAGATAGCCGCCTGAAATTAAGCGTAAGCCTGTTGAGGCTGGCCCCTGCAGTAAATATCCAGCCGCTTTTTATCTCTACAATACCTTGTATGAATGCGAATCCCTGCGAGTTAAAAATTTCATCATCGGTTTGTAAGGAGTCAGGTTGCCCGTTCCTGTTATTGTAAATTCTTTGTGTATTAAAGCTTTGCTGAAACTCTCCGCCTGCATGAAGCGTAAGCGTTGTTGTATTGAATGTTTTGTTGTATTGAAAAACAGTCCTGCCACCAAAATGCGGTTCAGTCGTTCTTCCATAATTTCTGAAAGATGGATTTCTCATTTGTGAATATGCGCCATAAATAGAGGTTGTATTTTTCCATGTTTCACTTATTTTTTGCTCCATGCTGAAGCCTGCTAAAAATGTTTTTTGATAGATAGCAGCTTTAGCTTCATCGGCGCCGGGGTTGGGGCCTGCATGCGGCCTTGCCGTCCTGGCATTGATGTCATATTCAGTTTTAGTAAGCGCCCCGGGAGTTTGATAATAAAGATCACTATATAAGAAATGGGCCTGGAATTTTTGTGTCTCATTTGATTTCAGCAATGCATCCCAGGTTAGTACATCGCGCCGCATATTTGTGTGATCCCTGTAGCCATCGCTGGTTTGATGCTGGTAATTGATAATGTTATTTGCAACTTCTTTTCCCAGGCGAATGTTTGCATTAACGTTATTTAAGTTATAGCTACCAGTACTGTAATCTATAGAAGCACCAGGCGCAAATTGATTTGCATCATTTCTAATTAATAAGACACCGCCTGTTCCGGCACCATAAAGGCTGCTGCCCGGCCCTTTGATAATTTCAACAGATTGAATATTATAAAACCCCAATTGATTGAGGTAGGAATTTCCGCCTGGATCAGTGTAAGGAATACCATCGTAATATACTTTTACATTCCTAACGCCAAAGGGTGAACGAAGACTGCTTCCTCTTATACTTAAGCGATAGCTTCCCGGAGAGCGTTCCTCCATTCTCACACCAGGATTTACATTAAGTGCTGGTAAAATACTGAGATTATTGTACCGGTCTATGTCTTCCTTACTTACAATGCTTACTGCCGCAGGCACATCAATAAGACGCCTGTTACTTTCAAAAGCCTTTACAATGATTTCCTGTAAAGCAACTGTGTCTAATGGTTCCTGTTGCGCAATAGATGTAAGAGCACAACAAATAAACAGCAAGGCGAGTAGAATCAATTTCATAAATGTCGCTGATAGTCTAAAAAAACAAAGGTAGCGTCAAATAAATTTCTATCTTTCTCTAATGAAGCCGCATAAGCAACTTACACTTTTCGATACCACTATTATAATGGTGAGTTTTGTAATTGGCATGGGCATTTTCCGTACACCTGCAAATGTTGCCAATGCCGTAAGCAGCCCGGCTATTTTTTTTGCAGCATGGATCGTTGGTGGCCTCGTTGCCTTATGCGGTGCGCTTACATATGCTGAGATAGGTAGCCGTATGCCGGTGACTGGTGGCTACTACAAAGTTTTCTCTTATGCTTATCACCCTTCGATTGCATTTGGAATAAACTGTATCATTTTAGTTTCCAACGCCGCTTCCCTTGCAGCGGTTGCTTTGGTTGGTGGTGAATATATTACCGGCATTTTTGTTCCACTTTCAAACGATATTACTTGGCGGCTTATTCCCGCAAATGCTTCTTATATCCAAACGGTACAAATAACAATCGCTATTACTGCTATTATAATTTTCTATGCGGTGAATTTATTAGGATTAAAGATGAGTGCACGTACGCAAAATGTACTGACGATCATAAAGATTTCGATGGTGGTGATGTTGATTAGCCCATTGTTCTTTGCTGACAGTGCAAGCCTGCCGTCCATCAATTCTATATCGTCTGCAAATCCTGTTTTCACTGAATATTTAAAAGCATTCGGCGTAGGGTTAGTAGCTGTAAGCTTTACTTACGGCGGCTATCAGCAAACGATAAATTTTGGCGAGGAAGTACATAATGCAAAACGAACAGTGCCGAGAGCTATTTTTTTAGGCATCAGCATTATCATCATTTTATACATGCTCATTAACTATGCGTATGTAAAAGTTATCGGATTTGAACAATTGAAGACAGCCAAAAATATTGCGGCAATTATGGCTTCAAAAGTTTTTGGCATAAACGCAGAACGAATTTTATCCGGGTTACTTTTTTTAAGTGTGATGGGTTATGTAAATGTTTTACTCATGAGTAACCCAAGGGTAATGGCTGCTATGAGCGACGATAAAATTCTTCCGCCTGCTTTTAGAAAAAGACACGCACGAACAGAAGTGCTCACTACATCGCTTAGTGTTTTTTCTGCAATGTGTGTGTTGATTGTTTTTTGGGCAAAACAATTTGATACTATTTTAAGCTTTACCATTTTCCTTGATTGCTTCGGAATGGTATTTTCTGCCGGCAGTATTTTTATTATACGCAAACGGACTGCACATCTTAATGGTACTGGTATTTACAGCATGAAATTATATCCCTTGTTGCCCATTATATTTATTGCGGCATACACATTTGTAGGCATAAGTATTTTTGTTACTGATACAAAAATTTCACTGATAGCACTTGCCGTGCTGGCTGTATTTATTGCAATCTATTTTATAGGAATATGGTTCACTGACAAAAAGAAAACAGCAGCATAATTTTAAAAACAACAGGAAGAATGGATCCAAAAACAGTTTCATACATATTAAACGAACTGGGCGAAGACAGGGAGAATTATTATAATGCAATCGCACCACCGATCATACAGACAAGCAATTTTGCCTTTCGGAAAGTTGATGATATGCGGAAAGCATTTGAAGATGAATATTCCACATTTCTTTACAGCCGTGGGCTTAATCCGACAGTTTCCATTTTATCTAAAAAGTTAGCAGCCCTCGACGGTGCAGAAGATTGCCTTGTTTTCAATAGCGGCGCTGCGGCTATTTTTGCGGCAGTACTTGCAAATGTAAAAGCGGGGAGCCATATTGTCTCCGTGGCCAAACCTTATACCTGGGCGCAAAAAATGTTTAATGATATTTTGCCGCGCTTCAATGTTTCAACAACTTATGTTGATGGAAGGGATGTAAAAAATTTTGAAAATGCAATTCAACCCAACACATCCATCATTTATTTGGAAACGCCTAATAGCTGGAATTTTGATTTGCAGGATTTATCTGCGATTGCAAAAATCGCAAAGCAAAAAAACATTACTACTATTTGTGATAACAGCTATTGTACGCCACTTTATCAAAGGCCTATTGAGATGGGAATTGACCTTGTGTTGCAAAGCGCAACCAAATATATCGGCGGCCACAGTGATGTAATTGCCGGTGTGCTATGTGGCGATGCCAAAATGATTGAAAGAATTTTTAATAGTGAATTCATGACGATTGGAAGTGGCATATCTCCTTTTAATGCGTGGCTTTTACTAAGAGGATTGCGAACCTTACCATCAAGATTGGAAAGAATTACTTCGACTACACAAAGTGTGATCAGCTATTTGAAACAACATGAAAAAGTAGAAGAGGTCATCTTTCCATTTGATGAAGATTTCCCACAATACGATTTAGCAAAGCTGCAAATGGAAGGTGCATGCGGTTTATTTTCTTTTGTAATAAAAGCCCAAACGATTAAAGAAATAGAAAAATTTTGCGAGAGCCTTAAACATATTCTTATGGCGGTAAGTTGGGGTGGTTATGAATCTTTAATAATCCCCGGATGTGCTTCTATAAAGGCAGATGAGTTTGATGTCAACAATAAAGATCACAGGATGATGAGAATTTTTGTTGGACTGGAAGATGCAGAATATATTATTGAGGATCTGGAAAGAGGATTTACGACGCTATAAATAACCAAGGGATTTTCAGAGATTATAAGACTGTATAATCAAGCTATCATTTCATACTTAATTGCGCATAATCAGGATGGTCAGGATTTACTAAAAGTTCCTGGCGTCTTGGGTGAATAGTTACATCCATCTCTCCCATTGGAATTGCACCTAATAAGGGTTCATTGTTACCTTGTAAAACCATTGCGCTACAGGTGGCTGTACGATTCGCAAATTTCACTTGTATCGGTCCTGCTACATCATATTCATTTACAGAACCATCGGCCATTAGTGCCTTTCTTTTTTCTATAAATGATAAACCCAATTGGCTTTGTATAGTTTCGTTAATGGCCATCATATAAGCGCCACTGTCAACAGCCATTGTCACTGTGATTTGTCTTACTTCTTCCTCTCCAATCAAATGCCTCTTTGCCATTTCTAAATCTCCGCCATTAATTAATGTTATTTCCGCATATACCATTCCCATGTTAAGTGATTTATTTAAAGATAGTAAATGTCTATAAGTTTATGTGAGTAACCTTCTTTCTATCGTTCTATTGTAAGACAGGAAACTTAGGGAGAATGATAAAATCGCTTGTATTATGACTATAGTGTATCCCAAAAAACCCACGAAATTCTCGTGGGTTTCAGGTTTATTTTTAACTTGACTACATATGCCTTTACTACCAACCGCCACTCGCTCCGCCTCCGCCGCCGCTTCCACCACCGAAGCCACCGAAACCACCGCCGCCTCCACCACCAAAGCCTCCGCCTCCGAAACCGCCTCCACCACCCCGGCCACCACCTCCAAGCATACTACCTAACATAAACCACGGCAGGCCGCCTAATCCTCTTGATCCACGGCGGCTCATGTAGTTTCCACCACCACCGCCTCCTCTAAAAAAAGACATGATGATAAAAAAAAGAACGACTAAAATTATTACCGTAGGAAAACCGCTTTTGCCATTGTTAGACTTGGGGTCAGCTTTATATTCTCCGGTTGCCGCTTGTATTATTGCATCTATTGCATTATCAAAACCCCGGTAATAATCATTTTCTTTAAAATAAGGCACCATTCTTTCGTCAATAATTTGCTTGGCAAGTATATCCGGTAAAACGCCTTCCATACCTCTGCCAGTTTCTATGCGTGCCTTTCGTTCCGCCTTTGATACAAGAATTACCACACCGTTATCTTTGTCTTTAGTGCCAATTCCCCAGTCACGCAAGTACTTTAGTGAAACTTCTGCGATATCATAACCTTGTAAGTCCGGCACAGTAATAATAACAATAGCGGATGATGTGGTATCATTATAATTCCTGAGTTTTTGTTCTAATGCATCCCGTTGAAATGGCTCAAGAAAATTTCCAAAATCATTTACTGCCATCGGGGGCTGGGGCTTACTCTCAATTTTTTGTGCGAAGACCTGGTGAGAGCAAATAAAGAGAAACAGTAAAAGAAACTTTTTCATTAAGGAAATTGATTACAAGATTTATTTACCAAAAATGATCTCGTCAGGCAGCTCATTCTTATCAGTTTTTTCATTATAAGGAAAATGATTTTTTAGCGCTTCGCCAATCTTAGAAATGCATTCTTTAATGCCAATAGCATAGCTCTCATTGTTGAAGAGCAATAGAATATGTTTTACAACATCTTCCCAGTATTGTTGCCCCGTAGCAGCGTGAATACCGCTATCTGCAAAAATGGCTAATTGCTTATCCTTTATTGCAACATAAAAGATTACACCATTGTGAAGGGCTGTGTTCTCCATTTGAAGCCGCGAAAAAATCTCTTTTGCCCTGTCAAGCGGGTCTATAAACCGGCAATGGCTTTCTACAAACACACGCACTTCGCCACTGGTCTGCTTTTCTGCATCGCGGATCGCCTGCACAATCATTTCATTTTCTTCTATCGAAAAAAATTCTTTTTTCCTGGAAAAAGGCCACATAGCTGCCCTGTTTATTTTATGTTGAATTCAACGTTGGGAGCATTTTCACTTCCAGGCGCAGATTTGTAAAACGGTTTCTCGTGATAGCCAAATATTCCCGCGAAAATGTTATTAGGAAATGTTTTTACTTTCAGATTATAAGATTGTACCGCAGTGTTATAATCCTGCCTGGCTACGTTTATCCTGTTTTCCGTTCCTTCTATTTGTGTTTGAAACCCCTGGAAAGCCGCGGTAGATTTAAGATCAGGATAAGCTTCTGCAACAGCGAGCAATTTTCCAAAGGAACTTTGCAAACCAGCCTGTGCCGCCTGGTATTTATCAAGACTTGCAGAGTCATCAATATTCACGTTAATTGAAGTGGCCCTCGACCTTGCTTCTATAACCTCTTTCAGCGTACTCTTTTCAAAATTTGCCGATCCTTCTATCGTTTTTATTACGCTGTTATATAGGTCAGTTCTTCGCTGGTAATTCGTTTCCACGTTACCCCATTTTGTTTTCACTTCCTGGTCAACGCCGATTAAATTATTATAGGCGCCGCAACCCCAGAAAAAAAGAAGTACTACGATCCCTAGTATTACAAATAAACCAGTTCTTGATTTCATGTTTTGAGTTTTTGTTTTAAGGTAAAAAATTAAAGATAAATGATTTTAAAAAATACTGCACTTAATTACTCCATAAAATGAACAGGCTATAGATGAATGGTAAAAAGTCAAGCAGTTTATTATTCATCTTCTTCAATTGCTTTTATGCCGGGTAAGGTTTTACCTTCAAAATATTCGAGTAGTGCGCCACCACCGGTTGATACAAAACTTACCTTGTCAGCAAGATCAAATTTATTGATGGCAGCTACGCTATCACCTCCTCCAATCAAAGAGAATGCTCCATTCTCAGTTGCTTTTGCGATTGCCAATGCTATTGCTTTGGTTCCATGCTGAAATTTTTCCATCTCGAAAACGCCCATAGGTCCATTCCATAAAATGGTTTTGGAATTTTCAATCACTTTCGTAAATGCATCGCATGCCATTGTACCGATGTCAAGGCCCATCCAGCCATCAGGAATGTTGTTGCTTAATGCGCCTGACACATCTGCGTCATTCGCAAACTTATTCGCTATAATAGAATCAGCAGGCAGGTGAAGACAAACATTTTTCTCCTCAGCGGTTTTCATCAATTCTGAGGCAGTATCAATCCTGTCGTCTTCGCAAAGCGAGCTACCAATTTTCCCTCCTTCAGCTTTCATAAAAGTATAAGCCATGCCGCCCCCAATTATTATGTCAGTTGCTCTGTCCAAAAGATTTTCAATTATTAGAATTTTGTCAGAAACTTTTGCGCCGCCAATTATTGCAAGAAAAGGCTTTTCTGCTTTATGCATGATTTTTTCGGCATTCGCAACTTCGCTCTCCATAAGCAGGCCAAACATTTTTTTATCTCCAGGAAAAAATTTAGCGATTACCGCCGTGGAAGCATGTGCCCGGTGTGCTGTACCAAATGCATCATTTATATATACATCGCCAAGTATGCTAAGTTTCTCTGCAAATCCTTCATCGCCCTTTTCTTCTTCTTTATAAAACCGAAGATTTTCCAGTAATAAAAGCTCTCCGGGTTTTAAGTCTTTTGATTTTTGTACTGCATCTTCGCCAATACAATCATCAGCAAACAAAATTTTTGTACCAGGCAATAATTCCTGCAAATGTTTTATGAGATGTTTTAATGAATACTTTTCTGAGGGACCATCCTTCGGCCTTCCCAGGTGAGACATGAGGACAACGCTGCCACCATCATCAAGAATTTTTTTAATTGTTGGGATTGAAGACCGCATACGTGTATCGTCGGTAATGTTGTATTGATCATCAAGAGGTACATTAAAGTCAACACGTATTAATGCTTTTTCGTTTTTAAAATTGTGGTTGGAAAATTTACCCATGTTATTTTGTGATTTCGATAAAAAAGTCATCAGTTTCAACAAACAGCCTGATAACTTCCTTAATTGATTTATAAAATATTTCTTTTAGCATTTTGTTGGAAATGTTCCCAACGTTTAAATAAAGAATCTTTGGACGAGCGCTTATTTCTTCAGAAAGATTTTTGAAATCAACGTCCTTTGTAGTAATAATTATGGTATTGAATCTTTTTGCGGCAATATTAAAAACAACCACATCTTCTTCACTATCAAAATTCAGTTCTTTAAAAGATTTAGCTGTAACACCGAAATCTTCCTGAATCCATTTTGCCATCGCAGGAGGAAGATTTACATCAATCCAAAACTCCAGGTTACTTTGTGGCATCTATTTGGACTGAAATGATTGAGTGATCTACTTTTTTTTGCGCATATAGTAAAGCCGCGGTTATATCCTCTTTATCTAAATATGGAAAGTCGGCTAAAATTTCTTCCTGTGTCATGCCAGCAGCAAGGTAGCCCAATACATCAGCGACAGCAAACCTCATTCCCCTGATGATTGGCTTCCCGTTAAATATTCCGGGATTTGTGGTTATTCTTTTTAACAGCTCTGTTTCCATCAACTATTATTTTTTCAAAAGTAAGATTAATGACGAACATTAAAAGGAACCGTTGCTAATGCTTAAATTAAATGCAGATTTTATTACAATTGCTTAATTTGGTATGCAACGTTTTTGCAAAGACAGATGAAAGCTGATTATCCAGCCATATCTCCCATTCACGCTGCATTTATAGTCACAGTATTATTTGGCGGTAAAGGAGGCATACAATAATGCACCCTGATATCAGCTTTTTCTAAAAAGAGGAAATCATTTATTATTTATAACCTTTATGAAATCAAATCATTAACTAATTGTAAACGTATCTCTTGCTATTAAAAAAATTATAATCTTAATTTTACACCTCTTAAAAAAGATTTGAAAAAGTAAATGAAAGCCTACTATATTTGTGGGGTAATTAACGATGCAAAATTCTGTTATTATAGTTCTACAATCTTTAGTGCCCACAACTATGAATATGTGCGGACGTTGTATGCCGTAAGGCATCATATATTTTCATATCAACCCTTTAAGGCTTTGCCTCTATCTCCCCAAGAAAGTAATTTTTATTTTTCATCAAAAAACAATTTTTTATGAGCACTCAACACTTCGAAACGTTGCAACTTCACGCAGGCCAGCAGATTGACCCCACCACCAAAGCTCGGGCAGTTCCTATTTATCAAACGACTTCTTACGGTTTCAACAGCGCAGAACACGCAGCTAATCTATTTGGGTTAAAGGAGTTCGGAAATATTTATACCAGAATAATGAACCCTACTACAGATGTGTTTGAGCAACGCATGGCAGCGCTTGAAGGCGGAGTAGCAGCATTGGCAACTGCTTCAGGGCAGGCGGCACAATTCCTTGCGCTTAATAATATTATGCAGGCCGGTGATAACTTTGTCACCACTACGTATTTGTATGGAGGTACTTATAACCAGTTTAAAGTAGCTTTAAAAAGGGTTGGCATTGAGGCACGCTTTGCTGACGGAGATAATGTTGAAAGTTTTGTAAAGCATATTGATAAAAATACTAAAGCGATTTATTTAGAAACGATTGGAAACCCAAGGCTTAACATCCCGGACTTTAAAAAATTTGCAGACCTGGCTAAAGAATATGATTTGCCATTAATTGTTGATAATACTTTTGGCGCAGGTGGCTATTTATTTCGCCCGTTAGAACATGGGGCAAATGTAGTTGTCGAGTCTGCCACTAAATGGATTGGTGGCCATGGCACATGCATCGGCGGGGTTATTGTTGATGGCGGAAATTATAATTGGGGCAATGGAAAATTTCCACAATTCACGGAGCCTTCTGAGGGCTATCATGGATTAAAATTCTGGGATATTTTTGGTGAAGGAAATCCGCTTGGCTTGCCCAATATTGCGTTTGCTATTCGCGCAAGAGTAGAAGGGCTCAGGGATTTTGGATCATCACAAAGCCCTTTCAATTCATTTTTACTAATACAAGGATTAGAAACCTTGTCGCTTCGCGTACAACGCCATGTTGATAATGCATTGGCACTTGCCCAGTGGCTCGAAGGGCATGACCTGGTTGAGTTTGTAGAATATCCCGGATTGGAAAGCAGCCCTTATAATGCATTGGCAAAAGAATATCTTACAAACGGTTTTGGGGGCGTGCTTAATTTTGGTGTAAAAGGTGGTAAAGAAAATGCCAGTAAATTTATTGACTCATTAAAACTTGTAAGCCATCTTGCCAATGTAGGTGATGCAAAAACTTTAGCTATTCATCCTGCTTCCACTACGCATGAGCAATTGGATGAAGAGGCACAGAAAGCTGCAGGCGTGGCCCCTAACCAGGTACGCATAAGTGTAGGCATTGAACATATAGATGATATAAAAGCAGATCTTGAGCAAGCATTCAATACAGTTTTTTCAAAAGAACTTGTTGGATAACCTCACCCCAACCTCCCGAAAAATCGGAACAGGTTCTCTCCTCCAAAGGAGTCCTTCGGACAAAGGAAAGGGAAAATAGACCGTTAGATAGGTTTTTTAATAGAATGACAAAATTTAGCGTTGCAATATTAAAAATGAATGATGGCTGAAAATCTGAAGATCTTCACATATGAAAACGAATTCCAATTAGAGTCTGGAAGGAAACTTCCAGGCTTTCACCTTGGATATACGACCTATGGGAATCTTAATGAAGCAAAGGATAACGTTGTGTGGATTTTTCATGCACTCACTGCAAACAGCGATGCGGTTGAGTGGTGGCCAGGCCTTGTGGGAGAGGGAAAATTATTTAGCCCTGAAAACTATTTTATCATTTGTGTAAATATGCCGGGCAGTTGTTACGGAAGTATTGGGCCGCTTGATACAGACCCAATCACTGGAAAGCCATACTACCATAATTTTCCTTTTTTCACTCCAAGAGATATGATTCGTTCTTATCAATTTTTAAAAGATAAGCTTGGCATAAGCAAAATAAAAATTGGTATAGGCGGATCGATGGGCGGACAGCAATGTATAGAGTGGGCGATAGAAGAACCAGAGCTTTTTGAATATATTTTTCCGGTTGGCACGAATGCATTTCATTCTGCATGGGGCATTGCTTTTAATGCTTCACAAAGAATGTGTATTGAATGTGATGATAGCTGGAAAGAACAAAATGACAGCGCAGGTATGAAGGGAATGAAAGTGGCGAGGAGCATCGCACTTATTTCTTATCGTCACTATGAAACTTACCATGCAAGCCAGTCGGAAGACGCTAACGGGCATATAGAAAATTTCAAACCGGAATCTTACCAGCGCTACCAGGGAGAGAAGTTGGCAAGAAGATTCAATGCTTTCAGCTACTATGTTTTAAGCAAAGGAATGGATTCGCACAATGTTGGCCGCGGCAGAAAAAGTGTAGAACAAGCCTTGTCGTTAATAAAGGCAAAGACGCTGGCAATAGGCATCACCACTGATATTCTTTTCCCCCTGAATGAACAGCGATTTATTGCAGAACACATACCCGGAGGTCAATATATAGCCATAGATTCTCTCTATGGGCATGATGGGTTTTTATTAGAATTTGAACAGATTCAAAAACTGATAAGCGAATTTTTAGTTAATGAACCAATATCAACTTCAGCATTACAAATCAAATAATACAATGACAGAGCATAAAAAATTAATAATAGGCTTATTCGGTTTTGGTGTAGTCGGCGAAGGGCTTTATAAAGTTTTACAACAAACACCGTCTTTGAACGCAACTATAAAAAAAGTTTGTATAAAGGATGCCGCAAAAAATAGAAATGCCCCTGGTAAATTGTTTACGACTGATAAGGATGAACTATTGAATGATGAATCTATCAACGTAATTGTAGAAGTTATCAGTGAATCAGAAGCGGCTTTCCAAATAATTTCAAAAGCTTTAAAAAGCGGCAAAGCTGTGGTAAGTGCGAGTAAAAAAATGATCGCCGAACATCTTGGTGAAATATTACAAATGCAAAAAGAAACGGGTTCACCTTTTTTATGTGAACCATCTGCATGTGCATCAATCCCTGTGATCCGCAATCTTGAAGAATATTATGATAACGACCTTTTGCATTCACTTCGCGCTATTGTGAACGGATCAACGAATTATATTCTTACCAAAATGTTTGAAGAGAAACTCGATTTTAAAAATGCCCTGATGCAGGCACAGCAGCTTGGTTTCGCAGAAGCCAATCCCACACTCGATGTGGATGGATGGGATGCTGTGCACAAATGGGTGATTTTACTTTGCCATGCTTATGGTATCGTTACGCCAATTGAAAATGTTTTGTTTACAGGGATCCAAAACATCAATGCCGGTGATGCAAATTTTGGAAGGGAGAAAAATTATGAAATAAGATTGGTAGCCCAGGCTAAAAAATTATTAAATGGAAAAGTTGCCGCTTTTGTCCTTCCTCAATTTGTAAAGCAAGACGATCATTTATCATTTGTAAAAAATGAATACAATGGAGTTGTTATAGAAAGCTCCTTTGCGGATAAACAATTTTTTTATGGAAAAGGCGCCGGAAGTTTCCCTACTGCATCGGCCGTGCTGAGCGATATATCAGCGCTGAGCTACGATTATAAGTACGAATACAAAAAACTCTATTACCATAAGCCTAATGAGCTCACCAATGATTTTTATGTTCGGTTTTATATAAGCTTCGATGACTGGCAATTTATCCCGCGTGAGAAATTTGAATGGATAGAAGAGTGGCACGCGGAAGAAGGAAGAAAATATTTAATCGCAGTTATTCATTTTGATCATTTGGCAAAAGATGATTGGTGGAAGCAAAACAACACATCCCTCGTACTTACTCCCGATCCCATAATAGAAGATATGGAATTAAGAAAAGTAAAAAAGAGAAGTTTGGAATTAGCAGGGATTGTATAAAAATGGCCTTACTAACGGTAACCCATAGCCTGCAATTGGACAGGTCCAGTGTATTGACCTCCTTTTTCCAATAGTTCTTCATAGCTGCCTATTTCAAGTATTTTACCTTTGTTCAATACTAATATCAGTTGGACATACGCACTCTTGAAAAATGGTGAGACATAGGTAAAGCAGATTTATTTTGAGTTAATTCAGAAAGCGTTGGAACACTTCATATTCTGGCCTGGCATCAAGAGTGGCTGTGGGTTCATCTAAAATTATTGGGAAGCATTTATCAACGCTATACTCATATTTTCTTAGAAAAAATTGTCCGCCAGGAGCGAGATAATTTGTGACTATATTTGGTAATCAAACATGGTGATATGAGAAGATCTATTCATGTTATTGCAATATTTATATGTTTCATATTTATCGCCTCATGCCAGAAGAAGTTTGAAAATCCAAGCGAGGTGCCTGCAACAGATACATTTAAGGTTGTTGTAAACGGAATTTCTTTTCCTGTTTATAGTATATCAGTTACAAACGTTTCAAATAATGTGAATCTTGTGGCCCGCGATGTTTCAGGATTTAGAAGAGTGTCATTAACAATCCCTGCTAACATTGCTCCTGGCACATATCCACTGGATTTTTTGGGAATGACTTATTTTGGAAACTATAATCCTGATACGTCAACTTCTTTAGTTTCAGATAATGGAACATTAGTGATAATTGAAAATAATTTAATCGTAAAACGAATGAGGGCGATTTTTGATTTTAATGCCCGCTATATTAGCGGGAGCACCACTTTTGCCCAACTAAGTGATGGCTACTTCTCAATAAAATATCCATAAAAAAAGCTGCATTAAAAAATGCAGCCCTTAAAAAGGTTAGTAAAAAACTATTCTATTGATACATACTTTTTAATTCCGATTTTAATTTTACCACGCCTGCAGAATTATTTTCCTGGGCGTTTGAAAACAATGTTTTAGCATCCATATCATTTCCATAAAACGCTTCATTTCCCTTTTCATCAATGTCAATGGCTAATCCGTTAAGGCTTATTCCTGCAAATAGACCTTTGCTCCTGGAATAAGAATAAACCTCAGCTTCTAATTTATAATCTGTACTCGCTGAAGAGCTACGGCCAACCGGGCCTGCAGCCACAGATATGTCGCCTCCAAGTGTAAAGCTGCCTTTTCCGATATTTTCTAAAGTTTCCCTATTCTTAAATACCAACACAAGATCAATTGACTGTAACCCAGCCTGCAGGCCAACACCGCCGCCTGTAAGTGTTACAAATACAGGATTACTCCAGGTGCCATCTTCTAATTTTACCATGGCTAACCCCTTTCCTCTTTTTCCTGAAAGAACAAAACCTCCATTTATTAATTTCGGAACGATGATTATTCCTTGCGTAATCTGTAGCAATTCAGAAGGAATGCTTTCTTTCATTTTGCTAAAGTCTGTTAATACCTGCGTCGCAGCCTGCACCTTATCTACTTGCTTCTCCTGGCTTTTTGCCGTGGTAAAAAATGCGCTGATAGCTACTATCATTAAAGCGCTGCTTAAAATTCGAACTATTTTCATTTTTTGTTGAGTTTTAAAATGTTTAAAGGTTTTATGGTGAAATTATCAAGTTTAATGCCATTGTATTTTTCCCTTTTAGAAATAACTAATAATTATGCGCCGGCGAAAGTGTATTAGAAAGCTTATCGGCCCCTGCATGCTGATATGGAACGGGTATGTATAAAAAAAGCTGCCCCAAAAAAATGAGACAGCTTTTTTAAAGCTATGTATAAATAAAAATTATTCAGCAGACTTAGGAGCTTCTTTTGCACCTCCACCTTCTTCGGCAGATTCGGCTACAGGCTTGGTATTTGCCGTATCAGGCTTTGACTCTTCCGCAGCTTTAGGTGCCGGCGCCTCAGAACTTTTAGGAGCAACAGTGGAAGGAGCAACTCCAGTTCTTCGCGCAATAGGACCACGGCTGGAGGTTTTATTTTTTTTATGTGATTCCTGCCTCTTCGCAAATTCAGAATCATGTTCCGTGCTCCATTTGGTAAATTTCTCCATTGCGGCTGCTTCATCAAATAAGCCAAGGGTAACACCTCTAAGCAGATGCTTAAGATACAGCACACCTTTAAAGCTTAAAATACGACGCACAGTGTCGGTGGGTTGAGCACCTTTGTGCAACCACTCTAATGCTTTCTGCCTGTCAATTTGAATACTGGCAGGAACAGTTAAAGGATTATAGGAGCCTAATTTTTGGATGAATTTTCCATCACGGGGGCTACGGGCATCTGCAACTACTATAAAGTAAAATGGTCTCTTCTTTGAGCCATGGCGTTGCAATCTCATTTTTACAGCCATAAAAAATAGAAATTTTTTTGGGT
>JBDTSD010000078.1:0-19048 GCA_039931355.1 Ginsengibacter sp. | reverse complement strand
TGACCATTAGTATAATGTATCGTAAGGTTTTGCAACTTGCGTTGTGCCTTTACTACAAGAATTGCTTTTTCATTGGCATAGTAAATACAATTTTAAAGAGAGAAGAAATTGAAGTTAAAACAGTTTCTTCTCTTGCTCAATTAATATCCCGGATTTTGAGTTAATTGACTATTGGATAAATCAATGTCTGATTGAGGTATGGGTAACAAAATATATTTATCATCAAATGTTGCAATACCTTTTACTGCCGCCATTCGTTGTGCTAATCTGCCTTGCCGGGCAAGATATTCCCTGCGCAAACCTTCCATAGCCAGTTCAACACGCTCCTCATGCCAAATAGCATTTCGCAGGGTTGCCTGGTCTGTTGTAGTTACGTCGGGCAAAAGCGTTCCGGTATAAGTTAAATCATACACAGTAGAAATTCTCTGAGGATCATTTGCAGGTGTTACTCTTGCTCTTTGACGTACTTTATTTAACCAGGTAAGGGCTTCGGTGGCTTTTCCGTTTTCATTCAATGCTTCTGCATAAAGCAACAGCACTTCTGCATAACGGATAATATGATTGCTTTTTGCTTCATCAATAGCGCCGGCAAAAGCAACTTTTTCACTCGGGGGAATATAGAATTTCCGGTTGGCCCTTCCACCAATTGTGCCTGAATTATTTACCGTATAAGTAGATGCTCCATTGGGGAAAACATCGCCCTGAAATAAGATTGTATAAATAGCTCTTGGGTCTCCCTTCTCAAATTCATTCTGCAAATCCTGGGTCGGCTCGTTCTGTCCAAATCCTCCAATGGGCGCTTCAGTGGGTTGTTGCATAGCATAATTAAAAGAACCTTCGCCAGGAAATGCACCAGAATTTGCCTTGTGTTTAATATCGAAAATTGATTCGGCATTGTTGTTATCACCAGTCTTCCTAAAAATGGCGCCATAATCAGGCAGTAAGGAATAGGTGCCTTCATCAATCACCTTTTTTAAAGCAGCTTCTGCTTCGGGGAATTTTTTCTCAATCATATAAACCTTTCCCAGCAAAGCATTAGCTGCACCCGATGTTGCCCGGCCATCGTTAGCACCGGCCCACTGCACTTTTGTTGGCAGGGCAGATGCGTCAGTTAAATCCTTTTCAATCTGGGCAAACACTTGTGCCTTTGGCGTTCTTGTCAAATTTACTTTTGCAGGATCAAGATATGTAAGCGGCATGGGTACATCCCCAAAGTTTTTCACCAGTTCGTAATAGCCAAATGCACGAAGGAACCTGGCTTGATCTGCAATGTTCTTTATTGTTGTAGCATCACCCGTTACCACAGTTTGCTTGTCGAGTACAAGATTGCAAACCGCAATCATATTGTATATGGTAGACCAATAGATTTTGATCAAATTATTGGTGGAGGTCTGTTGGTTTAATGAAAACTCGGAAATACCTGTAATCGGAAACGAGGAGGCGCCTGCACCTTTCAACGCATCATCAGATCCTACATCTCCTATAGCCCACCTGGTTGTTTCGTACGGTGGAAAAACAGGCTGCTGCAAATAATTATATGCCACAGTTAAAGTCTTGTTCAGATCGTCTGCAGTTCTAAAATAACTCACATCGGTTTGCACTCCGGAAGGAGGTTGATTGAGCAAATCTTTTTTACAGGAAACAGTGGAGAGGGCAAATGCCGCCAGCACCAGTTTTGTTAGAAAATTCTTTTTCATATTGCTGAATATTTTTGTTTTAGAATTAGAAAGTCAGATTGAGTCCTACGCTGTATCTTTTCATTTTTGGATAAGAAGAAAATTCCCGTCCTCCGGCAATAGGGCTTGATGTTAAACCGGTTTCGGGATCAACTCCTGTATATTTTGTAATGGTAAAAAGGTCTGTACCGCCTACATAAATGCGGCTGCTGCTGATACCCGCTTTCCGCAACAAGGATGGAGAAATGGTGTAGCCAATTTGGAGGTTTTTCAAACGCATATAAGAACCATCCTCCACATAATAATCCGAAACACGAAAGTTTTGATTCTTGTCTATCGTTGACATCAGTGGTTGTGTGTTGGATGTGCCATCACCTCTCCATGCTGCCTCATAATATTTCAAATCCCCATTGTAGGTTCCGTTTAATGTGCCTCTGTAATATTTATTAAGGTTAAATATTTTATTGCCGGAAGCTCCCTGGAAGAGTGCAGAAACATCAAAATTGCTATACCCAAGATTTATCGTAAAACCATATAGAAGCTTTGGTAACGGACTTCCAATATAGGTTTGATCAGCAGCGTTGATTACACCATCGTCATTTAAATCTTTAAATCTGAAATCACCCGGCAAAGCGTTGGGCTGAATATTAGTTCCGTTCTTATTGTATGCATTTACTTCATTCATATTCTGAAATATGCCATCAGTAACATAGCCATAAAACTCACCTACAGAATGGCCCACTTCTGTTTTATTAATAGACAATGTACTTACCAGATCGCTCGCTATAATAGGATGATCGCCACTACCCAGGCTTTGTACTTTGTTGATGAATTTGGAAGCGTTAGCAGAAACTCCGTAAGTAAACTTGCCTGCACTTCCCTGGTATGATGCTACTATTTCAAATCCTTTGTTTTGTATCTCACCTGCATTTGTATAGGGTATGCCAGGGAAGCCAGTGTATGAAGGCAACTGAACCTGCAACAGCATGTTCTTTGTATTCTTTATAAAATAATCTGCAGAAATAGTTAGTTTATTATTCAGGAAACCAAGATCTAATCCGATGTTAGTTTGTTCAGATGTTTCCCAGGTAATACTTGGTGTGCCCAAAGAGGTTAAATAATTGCCACTGGCTATGGCATCGCCAAAAACATAACGATAACTATTGTTGCCCTCTACCAAAGAAAGATAGGGGTTGTTGGTACCACCAGGCATGCTTTGATTGCCAATTTGTCCCCAGCCGGCTCTTAGTTTCAACGTGTTTACATGCGAAGCAAAACGTTCAAAGAATTTTTCACTGCTGATTTTCCACCCGGTTGATACCGATGGAAATGTTCCCCACTGCTTATCGGCAGCAAATTTTGAAGAGCCATCACGACGAACAGTGGCCGTTAACAGGTACCTGTCAGCATACGAATAATTTAGCCTTGCAAAATATGACTTAAGTGCATAGTTTGTTTTGTTTCCGGATAATGAAATAGCCCCTGTTGCCCCATTCAATACCTGCAACGAAGGATCATTGTTGGCTGTTCCCTGCCTGGCTGTATTTACAAATTTTCCTTTGTACAATTCTTCAGTATATCCTAAAAGACCTGTGATGGAATGGTTACCAAATTTGTTGTTATAGGTTAATGTATTTTCCCACACCTGGCCCAGAAAATTGCCACGTTCTTCTGTTACTGTACTCACATCATTTTTTTCGAGAGGATCAATCAGGTACTTTGGATCATAAGCAGAACGGCTTGTATTGCTATAGTCAATACCCATGCTGGATCGTAATTTCAATCCTTTTACAATCTCTAATTCACCGTAAACATTACCTAATAGTTGTACAAGATTTGTGCGGTCATTCATTCTGGAAATTATGCCGGCGGGATTAGAACTACCTGCCGAAGAGTTCACCAAAGAATGGGCAAATTTGTTGTAGCGATAATCAGGGTCGGTTACATCTGCATTGGTTTTTACTATTGGAGAAAGCGGGTCTGCATTTAAAATTTGATTGACGATACCACCGGGTGTGTTTTCGCCATAACGACCACTGATAGTTGAATTGGTAATGTTTAGATTTTCACCTACCACCAAACGTTTGTTTAGTGTATAATCTGTATTTAACCGGAACGTATATCTTTTGTAAGCGCTGTTTTCAATAATTCCTTTTTGATCGAAGTATCCGGCGCTTGCAGCATAGTGAACACCGTTAGCTCCACCACGAATAGCAACATCATAGTTTTGAATTACTGCCCTCTTTAAAAGTTCGTTTGTCCAGTCAGTGTTCAATCCTTTGTCGTATTCCGATTTTACAGTTTTTATGTAATTGAAAAATGGATCGGCAGTAGTAAAAGGATCAATGTTCGGATCGGGATTTACAACTGAACGTAAATAACCATTTAAATACGCCGTCTTTTTATAATCGAGATATTGATCACGATTTAAAGTTTTAGGGAGATTGCTTACTTTGCTGGTGGCAGTGTTTGCATTGAAACTAACGGTAGGCTTGCCGTTTGAACCTTTTTTAGTGGTAATCAAAACCACTCCATTAGCGCCTCTGGAACCATAGATTGCTGTGGCTGATGCATCTTTCAATACTTCAATGCTTGCAATATCTGACGGATTTAAAAAGTTAATGTTGCTAACAAACATTCCGTCTACAACATACAACGGATCGTTGTTGTTAACCGTTCCAATACCACGAATGCGAATGGTTCCTTCAGTGCCCGGTGCGCCGGAGTTTGTTGTAACAAAAACGCCTGCAGCCCTGCCCTGGATTGCCTCTGTTGTATTAACAGGTGTAGCTTTTTGAAGATCCTTTGCACTGATAGATGAAATAGCGCCGGTTAAATCTGATTTACGTTGGGTGCCATAACCAATCACCACTACTTCACCTAAATTTCCACTGGTTGGCGTAAGCGTGATACTGGTGTTGCCTTTGCTATTTACAGCAACTTCTTTTGATTCGTATCCCACAAAGGACACAAGCAATCGTGAGGAAGCCGAAGGGGCGCTAAGGATGAAATTTCCCTGTTGATCAGTTTGGGTTGTGTTGCTGGTGCCTTTTACCTGAACGGTAGCGCCAGGCAAAGCAATTCCTTTATCATCAGAAATTCTCCCCTGGATACTTACCTGGGCAAAAGCGGAGAAACCAAGCAGCAAAAGAAAAACTGCTTGTAGCAGCATATATTTTGCAGCCTTTCTCCATGGCCGATTGTTCGTTAATTTTCTTTTCATAATTTGGAGCAATTTTAATTGTTAATAAGGCAGTTGAAATTTTACCAACCCGGTAATGCGCCAACATTACCGGTTGTTTTTTTATAGGGTTTTTATAAACCTTTACTATTGTTATCTTAATTAAGACTTATTCGATCGGCTGCAGCTTTTACATTCGATTTCCGCGACTTTCCGATTGGCCAGTAAGTTTGCACATTGAATTCTTTTCTTCCCTTTTCAGTACAAAGACCTCTGACATAAATGAGCATTGTGTTGATTAATAAATCAAGAGAATCAACATGGAATTTTTTAAACTCCTCTTGCCGCATAATCGCTGTATATAAAACGAACATGCCATCTAAAACCACCTGGGGAACAATGTCTTTTTTGAGAAGCCCTTCATCTATACCCTGACTCAAAATTTTCAAAAACAGCTCTGTAAACATTTTGTGAGTTCTTGCAGTAAACCTTTCATTTAGTTCGGGATAGTAATGAAGGAGGTCCCGGAAAAAGATTTGATTAACCTGCAGATCTGATTCTAATGACTTGTACCATATATCGCATAAAAGCGGCACTACGTTTTGTTCACTTGCATCACATCGGAACGATTGATATTTCTGATCGTAATATAGATGCAAGGCATTTTTTAGCAGATCTTCTTTGTTTTTAAAATGATTATAAACCGTTTTAGTAGAAATGCCCAATGGCTCAACAAGCTTCCGGACAGACATTTTTCGAATGCCGAATTTTAAAAATTGATCCAGTGAAGTTTGAAGGATTTCTTTTCTCATATAGCCTCGTTAGGGAAAATATTTCATTATAAATATTTTCCATTGACCAAAGTAAGAGGAAAATATTTAAATAAACAAATTTTCCTAAAAAAATTTTGAGATTTTTTTTGCTGGTTGCTAAACGCCTTGAGAGCAGTTTCTATCCGACGTAGTGTGAATGTTGGAAAATTAAATTCCGGTATGGACTTAATGCAAGTTTCTTAAAATTAATGCGACACTTAAAGCGCACTTAATCTGCAAAAGAAATCTGCGTTTTTTCTTTTAAGCGAATAGGTAATGTTCTTATGACATTAAATAAAAACACTAAACTTATTCAATCACTTTTAATTTAATGCTTTCTGTTTTATCGGATGATGTGCCTATCATGATGGTAAAATCTCCGGGCTCAACAACCCATTTCATGTCTTTATCATAAAAGGCCAAAAGTTCCGGGTTGATGGAAAAAGTTACAGTCTGCGATTGCCCCGGTTCCAGCCAGATCTTTTTAAAACCTTTCAATTCTTTAACCGGTCTTGTCACAGAAGAAAAATCATCACGGATATACATTTGCACCACTTCCGAACCTCTCCTGCCACCGGTATTTTTTACATCAACGCTGATGTTTACCACTCCATTTTTTTTCATGGTTGGTGAACTCAATTTCAGGTTGGAATATTGAAAAGTTGTATAACTCAATCCATAGCCAAATGCAAACAATGGACTTACCTGAAAGCCCAAATTGTAGCCACGACGTGAAGAAGGTTTGTAACTGTAATAAGCAGGAATATGTCCGGCACTTCTTGGAAAAGAGATGGGCAACTTACCACCTGGATTTACATCACCAAATAAAGCATCCACCATGGCGTATCCACCTTCTTGTCCTAAAAACCAACATTGCATTACGGCTGGTACTGCATTTACCAAATTGCCGATGTTCAATGGCGGTCCACTATTCACAAAGCCGCAAGTTGGTTTTCCTAAGGCAACAATTTGGTTTATCAATTCATTTTGACCGCTTAATAATTCAAGGGTTGGCAGGTCGCCAGGTGATGAAGCGTCCCAACCTTCACGACTGGTAGCAGCATTACTGCCTACAAACAACACAATCACGTCTGCTTGTTTGGCTACTTCAACTGCTTCAGCTATTCGCTTATTGTTTTCTTCCATGGAAGCCAGCTTAATTTGTGGAGCGGACCAAGCATCTGTATCGGTAATCTTTACGCCTTCTGCATATAGAATTTTTATTTGTGCACCATATTTTTCTTTCAAAGCTTGCAGCGGTGAAACACAAACACGGGGAACACTCGAATAACCACCTAAGATGCACTTATCAGCATTAGGCCCAATGAAGGCAATAGTTTTAATTTTGTTTTTATCCAGTGGTAAAAAATTATTCTCATTTTTCAACAATACCATTGACTCCGTAGCTGCTTTGTATGCAATGGCTCTCTTCTCTTTGCTGCCTACAATTTGTTCGGCTCTTTCCGGGTCCACATAAGGATCATCAAACAAGCCTACACGAAATTTATTAATCAGGATTCTTGTTACGGCCTCGTTCAATTCTTTCATGGATATTTTTCCATTGAGCACATATTGCTTTAAATTTTTGAATGCTTCCGGGTCGGGATTTTCCGTATCAATTCCTGCCTTGAAAGCAATGTATCCAGCTTCATCAACCGAAGGTGTAATGCTGTCTATGTTGGTTAAATTGCTAACGCCTCCATAGTCAGAAACAATCGCTCCTTTAAAGCCCCACTCGTTTCTTAAGATATCAGTCAATAATTTTTTGTTAGCATGTGCTGGTATGCCCCAGAGTTCATTATAAGATGACATTACATTCATCACACCGGCTTCTTTAATACAAGCCTGGAATGGTTTGAAGAAAACTTCCCTGGCCGTTCTTTCATCTACATTGCTTGGCGCTGTATTATTGCCTCCTTCGCTTTGCCCATGCACACCAAAATGTTTTAGTGTTGCTGCCACATGATTTTTATCAAGATAAATGTCGTTGCCCTGATAGGCTTTAACTTCTGCAACAGCCAATCGTGAAATCAAAAATGGATCTTCACCCATGGTTTCTTCAGTTCTTCCCCACCGGGGATCACGAAGCACATCCACCACAGGTGCCAACACATGCTGGCCGCCCCTTGCTCTTATTTCTTCGGCAACATTGGTATAAATTTCGGTCATCAGGTTTTCGTCCCATGAACTCGCCAATGCCATCGGCGTTGGAAAACTTGTAGCATCCCGTGCTTGCTGGCCGTGCAGGCTTTCTTCATGTATCATCACCGGAATTCCTAATCTTGTTTTTTCAATGAAGAACTTTTGAATTTTATTATACAAGATCGCTGCTTCTTTAGGATGCAATCCAGGATTGGTTGGGCCCATATCTGCGTTAATCCGGGCAATTTCTCCCAAGCCATTTTTCAAAATTTTTTCTGCTTTCGTTTCATCAAAATCACCGTTGCTCATGAACGTTGATTTCTGTTGCCAGATGCATTGCAATTGCATTAGTTTTTCATCAAGAGTCATTCGGGAAACCAAATCTTTAGTTCTCGCTTCCGGCGAAAGCTTTTTGTTTTTGTATGCAGGCTGTTGAGAAAACGTTGCATGCTTAATACAAAAAAAAGCAAGAAAAAGAACGACGGTTTTTTTCATATCAAATCTATTTGACGGCTTCTTAAAATGAAGAATGCTTGAAAAATATTGGAAAGATTTTTCGACGCCGTTACTGCCGGAAACATTTGATTTTTGTTTTGATAATGAACAAAACTTTTTGGATAAGTGCTAACAATAAGTGTTTTAAAAGTATTAGTTTGTTCCCGTGTTGAGTGTGTCTTTTTGCGCATCCCTGTTCCATCTGGAACGCAGATAATGTGCTGCCATCTTCGGTTGTCGGTCCCGTGTAAAAACACCTTTATAGTTCATACCATTGAAGCGTGGCACACCCTGGCTTGTTTTAAAATCAGCGAAAGCCCACACCTGCATGCCTGCAATAAAATCTTTTGTGTCGGCAACATCGAGATATGCTTTTATAAATTCTGTTTGGTACTCTTCGGAAAACATTTCCGGTTGCACTGCATGTGTACCTGCAGGCGCATCAGCACCGAATTCTGTAATCACAATCGGCTTCTGTACTTTCCGGTATAGGCGGTTCAATTCTGCATTAAACATTGCAGCACCTGCCTTGATATCGCCAATAGCCGCATACCAACCATAATAGCGATTGATACAAACTACATCAGACAATGTTAACCAATCGGAAGGGCCTCCCATTACACCAACAAAGGTTGCCAGCCGTGTAGTATCCAGTTTTTTCACCTCTTGAAATAGTTCTTTTAAAGAAGGCATTGCTCTGTCATCACTTTTTACTTCGGTTGAAGAAGTCATTCCGAGATTGGCTGGGAATGGTTCATTGGCGACGCACCACATTATCACAGAAGGATGATTTTTATCACGGGTGATTAACTCATTGATGTATTGTTTGCACAGGGCTTGTCGTTGCTTTAACTGTATGCTGTCGCCATGAAAATATAATCCCACAGCAGGTATTTCATCAATCACCAAAATACCTTCACGATCGGCCATGTTCATGTATTCTTCATCATAAGGATAATGCGAAGTGCGAAAGGAATTGGCACCTATCCATTTCAATAAAGAAAAATCTTTTACCATCACCGGGTAGGCAGCACCACGGCCATAAATCGGAAAGTCTTCATGCTTGCCAAACCCTTTGAGGAATACCGGTTTGCCATTCAATAGAATTTGTTTCTCTGTTGCTTTGATGGTGCGTACTCCTGTTAGTATAGTATACCGGTCAACTGTTTTACTACCCTGGTTGAGGGTTACAGTAACGTTATACAAAAAAGGATCTTCCAAAGACCATAAACGTACATTGGGTATCTTAACCGTTGTTGTTGCCACACCGTTAGAAAAACGAACAGGTACTTCGAGGTTTTGGTTGTTGCCAGTTACGGTTATTTTTCCCTGTGAGGCGTTTCCTTTTTCTTCTACTTTTACTTCCATCGTACCTTCTGCTTCTTTAAAATTTGTTTTTATTGTTACATCTGATAAGGATGCTGAAGCAGGAATTGTGTAAAGCCATACGGCTCTGTGCAAACCGGTGTAAGGGAAAAAGTCGTAATTAGTTTTAGGATAATTGTTGAAAAAGTGTGTCGCCACATCACCACCGGTTGGTACACGGGTAGGTTTTAAAATATTTTCAATTTGAATGGTGATGCGGTTATTTGTATTCCATTTTATCAACGAATTAATTTCAAAAGCAAATGGCAGATTACCGCCTTCGTGCATTCCCAATGGCTTACCATTAATCCAAATCTTCGCTGCATAATTAGCAGAACCTACACGGATAAAAATCTTTTGATCTTTCCAGCTATTGGGTATATATGTTTCTGTTTCATACCAGGCCAGATCCAGGTAATCACGCATATCATCAAACTGCTCGTTCCAACTGCCGGGAACTGCAATAGAACGATAATCTTTCAAACCATTAAACCATCCTTCCTTTTCACCCACGCCGGCAGAATCTTTTTTAAATTTCCAAATGCCCGAAAGATCCAATCTATTTCGAAAATCGTTTTGCTGGGGGAAAAGTGCAATGTCTTTTACATCAACAATTTTAAATTCCTGTGCAAACACATTCATGGAATGGAAGGTGAATAAAAAGCTGATGAACCAATATGATTTCATGTATTTCATGTTTATCTTTTTATAGAATACCCTAAAGAAGCTTGTTAATTAAATAAACCCGGAAGTTGTAATTGAATGATTTCATACTTTATCAGATGCTTATTCGTATAACAAGGTTACACTAGTTAACTACCACGCGTACACGTGCAAGATTTTGGATACGGGTAAAAGGATCTCCGGCGTTGCCTTGCCGCTGTGATACACCCTTTAAGGTGACGAAATAAGTTCCAGGCTTTGAAAACCTATGAGTAGTTTTCAACGTTGCCTTTTCCACCGATTTATCGGTTGGTTTCAGCTTTTCTTTAACCGGAAAGGTTCCGTTCCCTTCAAAATCCCACTCTGCCGCTACCAATTTGCCAGTGTGTGGAGGCACTTCAATAGTAGCATTAAAAGTAACTGCCTGATCAGTCTTCACTTCGGCACGGTCGCTGCCATTCGCCTGCAAGGTTACGACCGGCTGTATACCTTTGCGCTCTCTTGCTGTAGGCGGTACAATAACCTGCCCATCCACTATTTTATAATTGGTAGTTGCTGCGGGAGGAATGCCTTTTTCTACCCAGGCACTTAGATCAAGCAGGGCCTGGTGCAATATTCCCATGTAGCTAACCACATGTGTTGAGGCAGCCGGATTTGATAAGTCGCCATGGTTGGTATGATCATTATACCAAAGCCGGAAATTGTTATCGAGGTTTGCTCCCATGTTTTCCCTAAGCTTGGTCCTGTACCAGTCGGCTTGCCAGGGGAAAGCTTCGCTGTCCCACAATGATTCCACCAAAATCATTTTGCCATTGAATTTTCCTTTGGGCAGAACACCCGAAGCACCCCTTGTAAATATTGGTCCAAGCAGCATTGGGCGTTGCGGATAAATCGGATTGCCAGCAGAATCACGAAACTGATCCCACACATAATATTCTTTACCGGGCACCTGGTGACGATGATAAGTTTGTACTGCGAGAAAATTTGAATTATCAACTTGCACTGTGTCGCCGGGCTTTAGTTGTGCAAGCAATGCACGGCTGTTGGTAGGAGCAAGAACGACTTTATCATCTGCTGTTTTGGTTAATTGCAAAACCTTGCCGGCAGCGGCTCCGCTTTTTATAATTAAATCTCCACCAATAAAATTAACATCTGGCAGTGTGTCCTCCAACTGAAAAGCTACTGGCATTGTCCCTTCTTTTTCACCCATGCTTTTCCAGGCGGCATCGGCAGTTCCTTTTTCCTGGGGTGAAATTGGTGCTGTCAACCCTAACCTGACAGCTTCATCAATCGCTATACCTGCCTTTATCCTGCTTAGTTTTTGTATGCGTGCCTTTAAAAGAGATGCAGGTGGATTAGCGCCAAGATAGCCGGGAACGTTCCAGAAATCCTCCTTGAAATATTTCGAGTCCATCGCGACTATACTTTGGTAAAGAACCAGGAAACCATGAATGCCCATTGTTTTATAGGCAAACCAGGCTTTGGGCGGAAAGCCCATTTTGGTTGCCTCTTGCAGGGCCTCTTTTTCTTCGGCGTTGAGCCCGGCATCCACAGCCACCCTGCTTCCGGGTTCCAGTGCGTCTACAATGGCTGGAAATTTGTCGTGCAGTATCCGCATCGCATTCATGCGTACCGTGAACATATTGGGAATAGCGACGGGTGAACCCAAAACAAAAGGAACAACTCCGTCCCATACACCTTCGGTGTTTTCAATGCTTCCAAGTGTGCGATAAGCACCACCGCTACCACCAAAACCATAACCGTATGGCCGCGTTTTGCTTCCATAGATTTTGGCCGCAACCACCCGCGAAAACTGGGCCGATGCTGCATTGGCACGATAAGCCGCAATCGTAGGGTCTGCATTAGATTTAGGCTTGGAAAAATCAATTGCCCCGCCGCCGTTCGTCTCTATAAAATAGGCGCCACTGTTACCTGAGAAGCTTATCATGTCGTCTTCACCTTTTGCATTTTGCGCCAGGTTTTCATTATCAGGAAACGGAGTAAAGTATTGAAAAAAGCGGCCAACGTATTTTTCTTTTGGAGGAAAATAAAAGGAGAAACGGGTTTCAGTTCCCTTAAACCCACCGTGTACATAACGATGATGGACAGGCTTATCCCGCCACTCATCAACATCCACAAAAGGCTCTTTGAACAGGGTGTCTTTTGTTGAAAACTTTGCAGCCAGTTCATTACTTAGCTGCGGCAAATTGTTTTGCGCATGGCACAAGGCTGTATAGAATAGAACCAAACAAAACAAAACTTTACGAAAGTGGATACGTAACATATGATTTTATTTAGAGATAGTTTTTATGTGTTTGTGTTGATACTGTCTTCATTTTGCCACGGTTAGTTTTACAGTGTCATAGGTTTGTGAAGAAGGTCCAACCATGATGGTAAAATCTCCAGGCTCAATGACCTCTTTCATGTTGCTATCATAAAACTTCAGCTTACCCGGTGTGATGGTGAAACTGACTTGTTTTGTTTCACCGGGTGTCAACGAAATTCGTTTGAAGTCTTTTAATTGTTTTATTGGTCTTGTTACGGAACTAACCTCGTCCCGTATATAAAGTTGAACAATTTCATCACCTTCTCTCTGACCTGTGTTCTTTACATCAATGGTAACAGTTGTATTTTCCTTCGAGGTAATGGTTGGCTTTGAAATGCGAAGATTGCTGTATGCATAATTGGTATAACTTAATCCATAGCCAAATGGATATAAAGGAGTAATGCTATCTAAATTATAAGGCCTGATCCGTGCAGAAGGTTTCGCAAAGTAATAATCCGGCAAATGGCCTGTTGAACGGGGAATGGAGATGGTGAGTTTACCAGAAGGATTGTTATCACCAAACAAAGTTTCTGCAACAGCATAACCTGTCTCTTGGCCCAAGTACCAACATTGCACAATGGCAGGTACAGCTTTTTGCAAATGCACAAACGAAACCGGTGGACCGCTGAACACAAAAGCAGCTGTAGGTTTGCCGAGTACTTTCAATGAGTCAACCAGTTCGTTTTGATCTCCCAACAATTCAAGGTTTGCCAAATCACCACGAGATGTAGGCGTTGTCGCTTCACGGGAAATCTTATCATTTCCACCGAGCATCAGTACAATTACGTCGGCCTTTTTTGCAACCTCTACTGCTTCCTTTATCAGCTTCAGGTTTTCTTCATGCGTTACTAAATGTGTAGGTCCGTAACCGGCACGCCCCTTTGTAAGTCCACAACCTTGCGCATACAAAATTTCAACGTCCTTGTATTTTTCTTTGATTGCTGCCAACGACGAAATAGATGTTCTTGGAACATGAGAGTAACCACCCAATATGCATTGGTCAGCATTAGGCCCAATGATCGCTATTCGCTTATATTTTT
Source organism: Ginsengibacter sp. (assembly GCA_039931355.1). GTDB lineage: Bacteria > Bacteroidota > Bacteroidia > Chitinophagales > Chitinophagaceae > Ginsengibacter. Next base: position 5,348 of record JBDTSD010000078.1, on the reverse strand, counting down.
TTTGATCTAACGGTAACAAGCCACCGTCGTTCTTCAACAGCACTATGGATTGACGTGCTGCTTTCAATGCTAACGCACGGTGTTCTTCTGAACCCAAAATATTTGTGCGATTGACATTAATGTATGGATGTTCAAAAAGTCCTAAACGAAATTTTAGCTCTAGTACCCTCAATACCGCTTTATTGAGATTTGCCAGTGAAGTGCTTCCATTTTTAATGGCTGCCGGAATACCACCATACGTGAAATTGTCCGTTAGTTCCATGTCCACACCGGCATTCAGAGCCTTTGCACCGGCCTCCACGTAATCCGTAGCAATATGATGTACGTCTTTCAATTCATTGGTCGCTGTATAATCAGAAAGCACAACGCCTTTAAACCCCCATTCGTTTCTCAATACATCTGTTAACATCCATTTGTTTGCATGTGTTGGGATGCCGCTGATTTCGTTATAATTTGGCATCAGGCCTAATGCCTTTCCTTCCCTGACTGCTGCTTCAAAGGGTTTGAAGTTTACTTCCCGTAACCATCTCTCAGAAACGAATACAGGCCCGGTATTGCTGCCACCCTCTGATTGTCCATGAGCACCAAAATGTTTGAGAAGAGCCACAACATGATTGCTATCCGGCGTATCTGAATCACCCTGCAGCGCTTTTACTTTCGCAACGCCTAACCTTTCGGTCAGGTATGGATCTTCGCCCATTGTTTCTTCAGTACGCCCCCAACGAGGGTCCAATGCCAGGTCAATCACCGGAGCCAATGCAACGTGTGTTCCAACTGCTCTTGCTTCTTTCGCTATTGCATCAAAAACTTCGCTTGTCAAATCTTCATTCCAGGAAGACGACATGCCCAAAGCAGACGGGAACATAGTTGCATCTTTCACCATCAAGCCATGCAATGCTTCTTCTACAAATAAAACAGGAATGCCTAAATGTGTTTCATTGATAAAATGTTTCTCTGTTTCGTTTGCCAAAACTGCAACCTCTGAAGATTTAGGACTGGCAGTTCTTGAAATAATGTAATTGCCATCGCTCAATCGCAAAATCGCTCCCAGACCTTGTTTGAAAACTTTTTTGGCTTTTGCACTATCCAATTTATTATCTGTAAAAAGTTTGGATTTGCCAATCCACGGACATTGAAGTTGTGCCAGCTTTTCTTCCATGGTCATTTTGGAAAGAAGGTCTTGTGCTCTAACTTCAATTGCTTTCCGGTAATCTTCATACACATCCAATTTTCCATTCTTGTTGAAGTCCCGGAACTTGAGGTTACCAACAGAAATAAATTTTTCCGTTGTATCATTTTGAGCGGATAAAATTTGATTTGCCTTCACCACATTTACGACACAATGTTTCGTTTTCGCATTTGTGCTAACAGCCACACATGCTACAAAAGTGAAGACAACAATCTTTAAAAAAATATGCGTCATAAATTGTTATGAATAATCTCTCTAATGAGTTGATATAACTACCTGACCTGTTATTAACCCGCTTGCTGTTGCCTTGAGTGTGATAGTTCCAATTTTTCCTGTGGGACGAACAATGGCTAAGGCTTTTCCATTCATTGTTTTTCGCTCGGGTTGCTGATAGCTCGCCATCTCTGTTGGACTGGCATTACCTACACCGGCGAGTTCACCTTCACCCTTGATTGAAAAATGAATAGAAATATTTGCCGTTGGTACAACCTGGTTATTCTCATCTACAACTTCTACAGAAACATAGGATAAATCATTCCGGCTTGCTTTGATATTATTGCGGTCGGCTATTAATCGAATTCGTTTTGAAACACCGGCTGTCTTAAGTTCAAAGGCATCTGTTTCTTTTCCGTTTACAACATTTACTGCTTTTAATGTACCCGACTGATAAGGCACATTAAAAACGGCGGTAATGCTGGTATCAGCAATTTTCTGTTCGCCTACGATTTTTCCATTCAGGTATAAACGAACCACCGGCGAACGAGAGAATACTCTTACTTGTAATGATTTTTCTTCAGAACCAGGCCAGGTCCAGCTTTGCAATTCCAAAGGCCAGCCCCAATCGCTCATGTTTTCAACCAGGCCTTGTGGAATAGGTTCGTGCACTGCCATAGTAATGGGTTTGTTTCGCCAAACAACATCACGGTAGTATGATTGCGGTTTCTTGTTCCCAATGAGGTCAATATCGCCACACCAGGCATTGAACCACGGATATTTTAAAAGACGCTTCTTTTTCTTTGTGCTATCCAGAGAAGCATTACCGGTAGAAGCTTCGCCTAAATAATCGAAAGCTGTCCAAACAAAATCACCAATCACATACGGGTGCTTTTCAACCATGTTCCAGTTTTCCAGAATATCTTTTGGATACGACTCAGTGCCCATCATCACACGGTTGGGAAATTTTTGATGATCCTTTTCATACAAGCTCCATAAATAATTGTAACCACCAATGTCTACAAGGGCAAACGCATGCGCCGTTGTATCCCAATTATAATTTGGATGATCCCAGAATTTACAAAGAGCTTCTGTGATGGGGCGGGAAGGATCTAATTGACGTACTGCATCCGCTAATTGTTTTGTAATGCGGATGCCAGAACTATCTACACGTTCAGGAATTTCATTACCGATGCTCCAGATAATAATTGATGGGTGGTTGCGGTCACGAAGAAGCATTGCTTCCAAATCTCTCTGCCACCATTCTTTAAAATACTGGTGATAATCATCAGGCATTTTTGGTTTTTGCCACATGTCAAATGCTTCATCTATTACCAGCATACCAAGCCGGTCGCAGGCATTGAGCAATTGTGTAGATGGTGGATTGTGACTAAGGCGTATGGCATTGAAACCGTTCTTCTTTAAAATTTCTATTTTTCTTTCTTCTCCACGATCAATAGTAGCTGAGCCCAAAGGACCGTTATCATTATGAACGCAACCGCCTTTGAGCAAAACTTTTTTCCCGTTGATGGTTAATCCATGAGTTGCATCGACATGAATACTTCTGATACCAAAAGACGTTTCTATTCTATCTGATATTTTCGTTCCTTGTTTAATTTCAGTAACTGCTTTGTAGAGATGAGGCGTTTCTACAGACCACAAGGACGGATTGGTTACAGCAATGCTTTGTTCAATTATTTTAGATGCATTTGCATCCAATGTTACTGCCTGGTGCGACTGACCAACGGCTTTCCCTTGCGGAGAAAAAATGGTGGTGACAAGAGTAATATTGCCAGATAAATTTTGTTTGTTTTCAATCGTTGATTTGAGTGATACAGTTGCTTTGCTGCCGGATACTTCGGTAGTAATGTACACTCCCCAGGGAGCAATATAAGTTGGCTCGGTTACTGTTAGCCACACATGCCGGTAGATACCCGAACCGCTGTACCAGCGGGCATTTCTTCCTTCGTTTTGAACCTTGACAACAAGAACATTTTCTCCCCCGTCAAATTTTAGATAAGGCGTTAAATCATAATAGAAGGGTGAATAACCGTAAGGATGATTTCCTAAATGATGTCCATTCAACCACACATCGGAATTCATGTAAACACCATCAAAGTGAATGGTAACGATTTTGTTTTGCAGTGTTTTCCATGAAGAAAATTTCTTTCGATACCAACCTGTACCGCCAATAGTAAAGCCGGTAAAGATGGTTCCGGCACTTGTTCTTTTGAAAGGACCAATAGTGCTGTCAGGTGTTTGATTGGGCAGGTCTTCGATGCTCCAGTCGTGTGGCAGGTCGAGCTTTCGCCACGATGCATCATCAAAGCTTGCCTGTTCTGCGTTCATAACATTCTCTTTTGAAAAAAGCCAGGCATTATCAAAAGGAATATGCCGGGAAGAGAATAGTGAATCGCTCTTATTCTGTGCAAAAAGAATAAAAGGAACAAGCAAGAAATACAGGAATAATCCTCTTTTCATATTAATCGTTTGATTTGATTACGCGATCTCAGCAAGCTGTTTACAATAGGAAAAACTCATTTATTGTTGTTTGGGAGCCATTTCTGCCACACGTTCGCCTGTCGCATCAAACATGTCCATCACGTTACCGGTTACATGGTCATCATCTTTCTTTTCCATGGTGAGGTTCACATCATACCCAGTGGTATTAAAATAAAGTGTTACCGATTTTTCCTTTTCTTCTACTTTCGTAATTTTTGCTGAATCTGCGCCTGCTTTAGTAATGATGGTGCCATCTAACTTTCCATCTTTTCTTTCGAGCATAACAGTCATTTTACCATCGCCTTGCGGGGTGCCTTCTACCTGTACACTCCACTTACCGACGAAGTAATCAGCAGGCGTTTGTGTCTGTGCTTTTGCGCCGAATGATAAAACAATGAAGGATAATCCTGCAAAAAATAACTTTAGCTTTTTCATGTCGTTTGTATTTATTTGAATAGTAATTTTTTAAAAAAATAATAAACTAATCATAGGATAGTTCCAATACATATTTGGCAAATCCTTTTAAAATTTATCGGGATTTTTTTGTCGGCAACTTCATTTTAGAAGCCACCTTTAAGTTCTGTATATGATTGTCTAATTCCTTAATTCCTTTTTCTGTACAAAAGCCCCTGATATAAAGTGCGATTGTATTTAGCAATATTTCATCCGGCGACGCCCGATACCTTTTAAACTGCTCTTCCCTTGCAATTGCCTGGTATAAAATTGAGATGCCCATGAAAGTAATTTCAGGATTAATATGCTTTAGGAAAACACCCTGTTCAATCCCCTTATATAAAACCTGTATAAATTGTTTTGTGTATTCCTTATCTAACTCTGCATCTTTTTTCTTTAGCAGCTCAGGGTAGTAATAATGAAGGTCTTTAAAAAAAGCTTTATTTACATCGTATTCAATTTCAATGGCCGTATGCCATATCTCGAAAAACAAGATAACTGCACTTTGAATTGCGGCCTGCGATTTCCAGGTTTTCCGGTGTTGAGCGTGAAAAAGGGTTAGTGCCTCTTCTAACAGTTCTTCTTTGTTTTTAAAATATTTGTAAACTGTTTTAGTAGAAATGCCTAATGGCTCAATGAGCTTTTGGATTGACATTTCACGAACGCCGTATTTTAAAAATTGCTTGAGCGATGTTTGGAGAATTTCGTCTTTCATACAGGCAAGATCGGGAAATTTAAATTATTAAATATTTTCCACTTCAAAGTAAAAGGAAAATATTTTTATAAACAAATTTTCTGACAAGAAAATTCAAAACAATTTGTCAGAGCAGTAGTTTGTGTTTGGATTTGGACAAAAGAATTATCGTGTGACCGGAAAATAAGCGTACACAATATTTGGGTAAATAGAAGCCCTCATTTGAAAGTAAATAAATATTAACCTGAGTTCGGTTTAAGCAGCGATCAATTTTGGCTGATTTAATCGAGCAATTAA
>JBDTSD010000077.1:0-19118 GCA_039931355.1 Ginsengibacter sp. | reverse complement strand
TCGAAGGGCACGAAGAAGAAAAGCACTCTTTGTGTGCTTTGTGGCTTCGTGGTTCAAAAAATTATTATGAAGCAAACTTTTTTTAACACCTTCTAACCAGAACGCATTTTTGTAGTATCACATTGATCCGAATTTGCTTATACCGCCTGCCGGATTCCGCAATAAAAACATTAGAAGCATTTACCGGTATTTAGACATATATATAATAATTTTATTGCAATACACGGTTTTTCGTGTCGGTTTTCCATCAAAAGTTGGCAATGATAAAGGTTGACAGGGTTGTGAAATATTTTGGCAAAACAAAAGCGGTAGATGATATTTCTTTTGAGGTAGGTGAAGCTGAAAACGTTGTGCTGCTGGGTACAAGCGGCTGCGGTAAAACCACTACGCTAAGGATGATCAATCGCCTTATTGAAACCTCATCAGGAACTATTGAAGTGGATGGAAAAAATATCAAAGCCGTATCACCCGAAGAGTTGCGGAGGAACATCGGTTACGTGTTGCAGCATAACGGGCTGTTTCCTCACTATACCATTGCCGAAAATATTGCCATTGTTCCCCGGCTGCTAAAGTGGCCACAACAGAAAACACAAAAAAGAACGACTGAGTTATTAGAGCAATTGCATCTTCCGCAAGATTACCTGTCACTCTATCCACAACAACTGAGCGGGGGCCAGCAACAAAGAGTGGGGCTGGCAAGAGCCCTGGCAGCGGATCCGCCGGTATTACTTATGGACGAGCCATTCGGTGCACTTGATGCGGTAACAAGAAACAGCATTACCAAAGAATTTTCGCAACTTGAAGTATTGAAAAAGAAAACGATCGTGCTGGTGACACATGATGTGCGGGAGGCTTTTGATATGGGCGATAAAATTTTATTGATGGATAAGGGAAAAATTGTGCAGGCAGGAAGCCCCGCCGATCTTTTGTTTAAGCCGGCTAATAAGTTTGTTTCTGGTTTCTTTGAATCGCAGCAGATGCAGCTTGAATTAACCACCGTGCTCCTGAAAGATGTATGGCCGCATCTTCCCGATAAAAATAATATTGATAATAATGCAAAGGAGATTGATGAACACAAAAGCATTTGGGAAGCATTAGATGTACTCTCAGCTGAAACGGGGAAAAATATATTGGTAAAAAATTCAACTAACGGAGAAGCACGCTATGCAGGCTACGATACATTGTTCACCGCATTGAATAAGCTAAAACATACAACCGATGAATGAATCTTCACAATCGTTGTTTGAGTTTATGCGGGAACAATCCGGGAAAATATTAGACCAGGTGCTTGCCCATATAGGACTTACATTTATTTCATTGCTCATTGCTGTAGCGATAGGGCTTCCCTTAGGAATATTTATTGCCAAAAGAAAAAAATTTGCTGCACCTGTTTTAGGTTTCACCGGTGTATTGCAAACGATCCCAAGTATTGCATTATTAGGATTCATGATACCATTGTTGGGAATAGGTCCCAAGCCGGCAATAGTTGCCTTGTTTCTCTATGCTTTGCTGCCAATAGTACGCAATACATTTACCGGCATTACAGGTGTGGATGCTTCAGTAAGAGAAGCTGCAAAAGGAATGGGCATGAGCGGCAGGCAGATACTCACCAAAGTGGAACTGCCCTTAGCCATGCCCGTTATATTAGCGGGAATAAGAACAGCAACGGTTATAAATGTAGGCGTGGCAACCCTTGCAGCTTATATTGCGGCAGGCGGCCTTGGCGAATTTATCTTTGGCGGCATTGCGCTCAACAATACCAATATGATTTTGGCGGGTGCCATTCCTGCCGCCTTGCTTGCTATATCGTTTGATTTTATTTTGTCGAAGGTGCAAAAAATGAACCTTAAAAAAATAAGAACGAGCTTCTGGCTTTTACCACTTTCATTAGTAATACTTTCTTCATTCTACCTTTTGCCAAATCTTTATGAAAGTAAAATGCTGGCTGGCTTTACACCGGAGTTTATGGGAAGACAGGATGGCTATCTCGGCCTTAAAAAAGTGTATAAATTAAACATGAGGACGGTGGTAATAAGTGATGCAGTGATGTATAAAGCTGCATACGAAAAACAACTGGATGTTATCAGCGGTTATAGTACCGACGGCAGGTTAAAAGCTTTTGATCTTGTGGTGCTTAACGACGACAAAAGTATATTCCCGCCTTATTATGCAGCCCCGGTTATTCGTGAAGAAGTGCTACAAAAATACCCCATGCTCGAAGGAGTGCTTAATCAATTAGCAGGACATATTAATGATTCTGTGATGACTGAATTGAATTATCGTGTTGATTATCTAAAGCAAAGCCCTGAAAAAGTGGCAAAGGACTTTTTGATGGAACAAAGTTTGTATAGAGAACCGCGAAATGGAAATGCAGGCGTTGTCAGGCTTGGCTCCAAAATATTCGGAGAGCAATACATACTTACTGCTATGTATGCGATGCTAATAAAAGGAAATACTGATTTGAATGTGGAAACAAAAACGGGATTAGGTGGCACCAAAATTTGCTTTGATGCATTAACGAATAACCAAATAGACATGTATCCTGAATATACAGGGACGGGACTGCTGGTTATTTTAAAAGCAAGTGATTCAACAGTTACCTCTTTGGGCGGGAATAAAGTGAGAGTGTATGATTTTGTAAAAGATCAATTTCACAGGCAGTATAATCTAAAATGGTTGCAACCAATAGGCTTTAATAATGCATATGCTTTAATGATGCGGAGAGAACAATCGCAGCGTTTGAATGTTAAAAGTATCGGCGATTTGAAAAATTATATAGACCCTCGCCCCAACCCCTCTCCCTAAAGGGAAAGGGACAATATCGGAAAACAGTTTTAAAGGATTGCAACAAATAATTGAAATAAAAAATATGGATTTATTACAGAAATATAAAGAGGTTAGAAAGTTCAGTGAGGAGATTTGTGCGCCGTTAAAAACCGAAGATTATGTGGTGCAACCCATTGTAGATGTGAGCCCGCCCAAGTGGCATATCGGGCACACCACCTGGTTCTTTGAGACTTTTGTGTTAAAGCCCGGCATGGGAAAATATATTGAATTTGATCCTCAGTACAATTATGTTTTTAATAGCTATTATGAAACAGTTGGTGCAAGAGTGATTCGTACTGATCGCGGAAACCTTAGCCGGCCCGCGGTAGAAGATGTGTATAAATTTCGCAAGTATGTGGATGAAGCAATGGAGAGCTTTTTAGAAAAAGAGCCTTCGCCGGAATTGCATGAAATTATTACACTTGGCCTTAATCATGAGCAACAACACCAGGAACTCTTGCGCACAGATATCAAATATATTTTAGGAAATAATCCTTTGTTCCCTGCCTATAATACTAAACCGGGTAATGACGAAAAAGGAACAGTAAAAAAACAAAATGGTTTTGTAAAAATTGATAAAGGCCTCTATGAAATTGGATATAATGGCAACGGGTTTTCTTTTGATAATGAATTAAGGAGGCACCAGGTTTACCTGAATGAATTTAGCATTAATAAGGATCTTGTAACCAATAGTGACTACCTGGAGTTTATGAATGCAGGTGGATATAAAAATTTTAATTACTGGCATGCCGAAGGCTGGGATTGGGTAAAGACAAATAATATTCATGCGCCGCTTTACTGGCATTTTATTGATGGTGAATGGTATCATTATACATATAATGGCTTAGCGCCTTTAGCGATGGATGAAGAAGTTTGTCATATAAGCTTTTATGAAGCCGCCGCATATGCTGCATGGAAGGGAATGCGCTTGCCCACTGAGTTTGAGTGGGAGATTGCTGCTCAATATTTTGATTGGGGCAAGCGATGGGAATGGACGGAAAGCGCTTACCTGCCATACCCGGGTTTTACGAAAGCGCCGGGGGCTATTGGTGAGTATAATGGGAAATTTATGGTAAATCAAAAAGTATTGCGGGGTGCTTCTGAAGTCACTTCACCTAACCATAGCCGCATTACTTACAGGAACTTTTTTCATCCTTATCTAAGATGGCAATATACTGGTTTGAGATTGGTAAAATAATACATTCTAAGATTTAAAATTAAACAATGAAACAATTTTTGCAGGATGTATTAAAGGGCCTACATGCTGATACAAAATATTTGCAGTCGAAATATTTTTACGATAAAAGAGGCGATGAATTGTTCCAGCAAATAATGAATTGCGATGAATATTATTTGACCAATTGCGAACATGAAATTTTTTCTTCTCAAACTTCTTCGCTGGCTGACTTAATCATTAAACAGCATGGGAATTTTGACGTGGTAGAACTTGGCGCAGGAGATGCCACAAAATCTGTTTTTCTTTTGAAAGAGCTTGTAAAGAAAAACGCCATCTCCACTTATTTTCCGGTTGATATATCAACTAATATAATAGAGTTGCTGCATGAAAAGCTGCCAGGACAAATTCCACAGCTCAATATTCATGGGCTTAATGGTGAGTATCTTGACATGCTGGCTTCAGCAAAACAATTATCGGATAAAATAAAACTGGTACTGTTTCTCGGTTCTAACATTGGTAATATTTCTCTTGAAGAAGTTCCTGCATTTTGCAAAGAATTGCGCAGCCAGCTTTCTCCCGGCGATATGGTGCTGATAGGGATGGATCTCAAGAAAAATCCCAAACAAATATTAGGCGCATACAATGATCGTAATGGGTTTACGCGGGAATTCAATCTTAACCTGCTCAGGCGTATCAACACCGAATTGGGTGGAAATTTTGATATGAAAGCGTTTGATCATTATGCAAGCTATGATCCGCTGAGCGGCGCTTGCAGAAGTTTTCTTGTTTCCCTTGCCGATCAACAAGTAAAAATAGGTAATGAAGCGCCTGTCTCTTTTTCAAAAGATGAAACGATCTTCATGGAAATATCTCAAAAGTATACGGTGAGCCAGGCTGACGAACTCGCGGTAAAAACCGGCTTTATTCCTGTAGGGCATTTTTTTGATAAGAATAAATGGTTTGTTGATGTTGTATGGAGATGCGTTTAAAAAATAAAAATTCTCATTAATAATTCAACCCTTATTCTCCCCGATTAGCATGTTCAGGCTGGATGGAATAATTTCAGCCTTTACTTTATCAATTTTTCCTTTGAATTCGCCATCCACCTGGAAGTGTGTTGGTTTTTTGGTCTTAATGGAAACTTTTGTAGTCTGTACGATTTCTACTTTTTTCGGGTTAAAATTTTTATAACTCAAGAACATTTTAAACAATTGCGCCAGTGAAAATTTGCGCATGATCACAATTTCAAATTTACCGTCATCTATTTTACCATCCGGATTGATAACTGCACCAGTACCATACTTGCTGGCATTTGCAATCACAATCATATAAGCCTGTGTTTGAATTTCCTTCTCATCTGTTGTTATTTTTGCCTCAACTAATTTTTTATACCAAACAACTTTCAGCACCATTCGCACATAACCCCACATTCCTCTTAGCGGGCTTTCATCAAAATATTTTATTAGCCTTGCATTCAGGCCGAAGTCAGCAAGATGAAAACATATATCCTTCTCATTTATCCTGATAACATCGCAGCATTTAATTTTCCCATTTACAATTATATCAATAGCCGTTTCCGGCACTTCTGGAATTTCTAATTCTTTTGCCATTCCGTTTGCAGAACCCGCGGGCAAAATTCCCAAAGCCATACTTGTGCCTAATAACTGTTTGGCAACTAAAGAAATAGTGCCATCACCACCCACAGCTACCACCCGGTCTGGTTGAAATTTTTCAAACCAATACTTTAGCGAACTTTCATCACCCTCACCGCTTAATACAAAAAATTCAATAATGTGTGAACGCTCTTTAAAGTACTCTCTTACGAGCGGTTCCCAATCAATTTTCTTCTTACCACCCGACACCGGGTTAAGCACAAATAATATCTTTAAATTTATAGCCTGCTCCATTGTGTATTTTGAGTAAGGTTATGCTAAAAATGCCACTTAATAAAATAAGAAACACCAATGTTTAAAAAGATAAAGCACAAATTCCTGTTTTTATTTAAACTTAATAATAAACCGGTAATAAAAGTCTACAGGGGTTATGGCGATTCTGAGAAGATAATTGTGTTTGGGCACGTGTTGAAGTTAAGCCCTCTGGGGAGAAAAACTTACCGGCAAAGTTGGATAGTAAATATTTTTTCCATGCTCCGCTTGTTTATGGTGAAGCCTTATGCTTGCGCTAAATTGATGATGGAATGGGAGGGAAAAAAATACTATACAGAAAGCCAGGATGATGGATTTTTTAGATTTGAGTGGAACCCTATTGTGAAACCCGCGGCAGGTTGGTACAAAGTAGTTGTTCATTTAAACGAAGAGAAGTATTCACTAAAGAAAATAACCGGAGAAGGGGAGTTTCACATTCCCTTTAAATCACAATATGCATTTATATCGGATATTGACGATACCTTTTTAATATCGCATTCCTCCAGGCTGCGGCGGCGTTTGTATGTGCTATTTACAAAGAATGCACGGAGCAGGAAGCCATTTGAAGGCGTTGTAAATCATTACAATTTGCTTGCTTTGGCAGGCCTTGAAACTAACGGAGATAACTCTTTTTTTTATGTATCAAGCAGTGAGTGGAATCTCTATGATTTCATAGTGGAATTTTCCAAAGAGAATCGTTTGCCGTATGGTGTGTACCTGTTGAATCAGCTAAAGCAGTTGAGCCAGGTATTTCTCACCGGGCAAAATAAGCATACCGGAAAATTCACGCGTATCGTGCGAATTATTGAGACCTACCCTGACCTGCAATTTGTGCTCCTTGGGGACGATACACAAGAAGACCCGAATATTTATTTAGCAGTTGCGGAACATTTTCCAGAAAATATTTTCGCGGTTTATATAAGAAGGGTACATAAGACCAATTTTGAAACAGTGCAAAAGGTTGTAGACAAAATGAAAACTGCGGGTGTGCATTGCTGTTATTTTCAGCACAGCGCCGAAGCAATTGAGCATTCAAGAAGCATCGGGCTCATTACGTAAGAGTCTTAATTAAAATTAATTGAGCAGTTTATAGCAACTGGGCATTTAATAAATATTGTCCCTCTCCCCTGGAGAGGGGTTGGGGTGAGGCTACAACCCAACATTCAGGCGTAGCTGCAATACTGTATCTTCATCAGAAAACCCATACGTTACATCAAACAAAATTTTATTAAACGGCGCCAGCAATATTCCACCACCATAGCCTACATGCCATATACTTGATTTTTCCTGCGGAATCCAAACCCTTCCATCATCTACAAATGCCAGCAGGCCAGCCTTTCCATTTAGAATATATGTGTGCAGGTCGCTTATAAAACGCAATTCGTTGCTGTTCCAGAAGGCTGTTTTACCATAAAATCTCTGGCGCTGAAATCCACGCAGATCCATACCGCCGCCAATTGAGGGGTATTGATAAAACTCAGGATCGCCTGAAACAGTTGTTGCTCCTGATGAAATGGCCAATGAAAATTTGGAAACGAGCGGAATATACAATTGAATCTTTCCGCCATACGTCCAGAATGAAAGATCCGTTTCATTTACATTCTGAGTAAAGGAAGCGTTGCCTGCTAATGTTATACCTTTCGTAGGTACAGCCTTATCATTTAGTGATTGAAAGTAATAAGTGAATGCAGCGCCTGCAAAATTCTTAGGGTTGAAAGTTTTAAAATCGCCGGGAGCAATTTGTTTCGCAACATACCTGTCCTCGTCATTAATTATTTCTACTGAATTGTAAAAGGCATTCAGCGCAACAAAGCTGTTTCCAAATGTCCGGTTAAGGCCAATGCTACCGATGGCTTCGCGTGTCTGCATCCGGTTGTAATCCTTATCCTGAGTGGTCAGCAGAGTTTCATTGCCAAGGCCGTAAAAATTCTTCCATCGCACGGCATCTAAATTTCCAAGGAGCGCCAGGTTAAATTTTCCAATGGCTTCCGGAAACAAGCCTTTATATGTAAGGCTGAATGCACGTTGTGAAATAGAATAGTGCGCACTGATATCCTGCTTAAAAGCATAAGGATTTTTTCGCCATTTATGATGTTCCCATCCATAACCAAGGCCAAGGTAGAAACGGTCTTCATCACTGTAAAAAAAGGTAGGCTTTATACCATGTTTATCATATTTAAAACTTCTGAAAACATAAGAGTTTACGCCGGTATCGTTAGAAAAGCGAGGCTTTATATTCTGTCCGTTGATGTAGTCTTTATTATCCTTGTCATCATATACATAAATCTTTTTTCCTCCTGTATTATTAATGACAGAGTCAGCATCTTTACCCGCGATTATCCTGATTTTTATTGGATTATTTGCATTGCCTTCTATTGTATAAATATCTTTTCCATCTAAGCCAAACAACCTTATTTCCTTTGTTTCTTTTTCTGAAAATATCCTTGAATAAAATGGCTCGGTTTTTTTATCGCCTTCTTTTGTTTTATTAAAAAGTTTGACTGAAACCTCATCTTCATTTATTGGCGTTACATCAAAGTATTCTGTACCATGTGTGCCTGTTATTTCCACTTCCCTGGCTAAAAAATTATAATACTTTTTGGTATAATCAGGTATTTGTTCCCGCCTGGCTTTTAAGACAGATGTTATTTGCGCACCATCAATGGCATAGATTTCCGGTGGTAAGTTTTTTACAGCTTGCTCAATTACGGCGTCAGTAAGTGATGCCTTTAACTCTTCACCTATTGTTTTCCACTGGCTATAATTGAGTTCATTTATAAAAAGCCTGTCTACTCCCCGTTCTTCGAAGCTGAATGTATTTACATTTCCTATTTTACTTTTAAAACTTTGAAAATAGGCGAGTCCCGAAGCTTCAATAGCTAAGTCTAATATCACCCCGTTGTGTTTAAAATAAACCTGGTCCCTGTCCTGTGGCAAAGGCACAAATATTTTTTTGCCTCCTTCTTCTTTTGCGCCCCATGCCCATTGGTCTTCATGCCTGTCCCAATCTCCAAGAAACAGATCAAATAACCGTGCTTTTAAAAAAGCCTTCTGGTCAACACGATTCTCAGTCTCGCTAAAAATATTTTTCATCAGTTCTTCCGTATCAATAAATTCGTCAAAGTTGCCGAGATTATTATCATTGGACCAGTCTCCTTTTATCCGTTGTTCAAAGAGATAAACATTATTTCCATACTTATTATTAAAAGTGTCGAGCGCATTTTGCTTCGGCAGATAAACATACACCGGGCTTGTATGATATATACCGGCTGCGTCTGCCATACCCGGCACCGTAGCTGCTGCATAAGGATGCGACATAGACACTTCATCATTTACCAGATCTTCAATCCATGTTCCTAAAAATTCTTTTGGTAACACTTTACCTAATCTTTTGTCAACAGAGCGAAGGCTATAGTCTTTACCATCTTTAGTTTCAAGATGAAGGGATGTTGTCTGGTGGCCTCCACCTTCCTTTTCAGGAATTAAGCCGCCTTTCTCATTTGGTAGCAGGAATACCGGAAGGGCAACCGGCGTTGTCCACTCTTTTCTGTAATTTTTACCCCAAAGGAATTTGTGCCAACCGGATTTTTTATATTGAGGCCCCGCGCTTATAACTTTATATTTCGCACTGGTATCTCCCGGATCTTTATCCTGTGCTGATGCCACCTTAAAAAAAATAACGGGCAGCAAGCATGTATAAATTAATACCTTGTTGGTGAAATTCATTTATCTATTTTAGTTGCAAATATAAACTACGGCATGTCAAAAATTGTGGCAGCTAGATAAGTACGAAGAAATTAAAAAGAAGTTTTAAAAGTTGGATAGGGCATAGAGATCAGAAAAATGCAGTCTGTAAATACAGATTCAAATTGAAAGATTGTATGGGAATCTAATTGCATTTGCCTTGCTCCCTGGAATATGGTAAGTATTGAATATCTTTTGTCATTAAAATAAAAACAAGACTTATGTGGTGGATATATGCATTGCTTTCAGCATTTTTTGCCGCACTCACGGCGATATTTGCAAAAGTGGGAATTAAAGGTGTTGATACAGATTTGGCGACTGCCATACGTACTGTCGTTATTTTAATAATCGCCTGGGGTATCGCGTTCTTCAGGGGCGGAACTAATACTTTTAACACGCTCACAAAACAAAATTTTATTTTCCTTGTGCTATCCGGCATTGCCACAGGACTTTCGTGGGTATTTTATTTCAAGGCACTCCAATTAGGAAAAGTATCTCAAGTGGCTCCGGTTGATAAGCTGAGCGTTGCTATTGCTATTATTTTGGCAATGGTGTTTCTTGGAGAAACGCTTACGGTTAAAACTGCTATCGGTGCTATAATGATTATTGGCGGCACTATCATTTTGATTTTGTAAAAAAATCTTCTCACCAGGACACTTATTTAAAAAATATTCTATCGCTTTATTGCGATTATAAAATAATAATCGTAATATTGCGATTGAATTATGGGTACAACAAAATCACACGAGTTTACAGCAAAAGAAAATAAGCAGGCTAAATATGCCAAAGCACTCGGGCATCCGGCAAGGATTGCTATTATAAAATTGCTTATCAGCAAACGGACATGCATTTGCGGAGATATAGTCGAAGAGTTGCCTTTGTCTCAAAGCACAGTCTCACAACATTTAAAAGAATTGAAAGATGCAGGTTTGATAAAAGGAGAAATTGAAGGAGCTAAAGTTTGCTATTGCATAGATGAGAAAGAGTGGAAAGCTGCGGGTGCGTGGCTCAACGCTTTGTTTGACTCGTACAAAGGAAGCAACTGCTGCTGATCGCAAAAAATATATTTATCACAAAAAAAAATAAATAAATGGAAACAGAAAACAACCTCAAGGAAATCGTAAAGCAAAAATATTCAGAGATAGCCTTGCAGGACAAAGAGACTAACCAATCATCTTGCTGTGGCAGTAGTTGCTGCAGTACCGAGGTATACAATATAATGTCAGAAGATTATAACCAGTTGGAGGGTTACAATCCAGATGCAGACCTTGGTTTGGGTTGCGGCTTGCCGACACAATTTGCAAAGATCAAAAAAGGCGATATGGTCATAGATCTCGGCAGTGGGGCAGGTAACGATGCTTTTATCGCGCGGCATGACGCTGGTGAAAACGGTAAAATAATCGGCATTGATTTCACGCCCGCTATGATTGAAAAGGCAAGAAGCAATGCAGAGTTGCGGGGGTTTAATAATGTAGAATTCAGGCAGGGTGATATTGAAAATATGCCGGTAACCTCTAATGTTGCTGATGTGATAATCAGCAATTGCGTTTTAAACCTTGTGCCAAATAAAGATGCCGTTGTTAAAGAAATATTTCGCGTGTTGAAGCCTGGAGGCCATTTCAGCATTTCTGATATTGTATTGGAGGGAGACTTGCCTGTAAAAATAAAAGATGCGGCAGAAATGTATGCCGGTTGTGTGTCAGGTGCTATTCAGAAGAAACGTTACCTGGAAATAATTGAAGAAAGCGGCTTCACAAATATTACTATTCAAAAAGAAAAAATAATTAACGTGCCCGACGATATTTTAAGCGAATATTTGTCTGATACGGAAATCAGGGGACTTAAAGAGTCAGGTACCGGCATATTCAGCATTACAGTCTATGCAGAAAAACCAAAAGCTTGTTGCGGAACAGACTGCTGTAATTAATTGCTATGAAAAAAATTTTAGTATTATGTACCGGTAATAGTTGCCGCAGCCAGATGGCGGAAGGTTATTTAAAACTTTTTACAAAAGATAAAGCAGACGTATATTCTGCAGGTATTGAAACGCATGGCGTAAATGAAAAAGCTATAGCGGTAATGAAACAGGATGGCGTTGATATTTCTAAGAATACATCGAACAATATCGAAGAATACCGTGGTATGCATTTTGATTTTGTAATAACAGTTTGCGATCACGCAAGGGAAGTATGTCCATTCTTTCCCGCTGGTGCAATAAATTTTCACCATGATTTTCCAGACCCTGCTAAAGTAAAGGGGGATGAGGAAACAGTTATGCAGGAATTTATTAAAGTGAGGGATATGATCAAAAAATATTGCAGGGGCTTTGTGGTTGATCATATTTAAAATATAAAATGCATTTTCAAGCGTATTCTGTTAAAGTTGTTGCTTAATTTTTTTCCTGCATACTTGAATACCCATTTTACCGTAATTAGTTTAATAACTTGCGCAACCTATTTGTGTACTCTAAATTTTATAAGATGAAGAAAATTTTTATAGCAACCATTTGTATTTTTTTATCAGGACTTGCAGGGGCGCAGGTTTTAAACCCTATTGATTGGACGCTTACTTCAAAAAGGCTTACAGGCAATACATGGGAAGTTCATTTAAAAGCAAATATCGAAAAGGGCTGGCATATTTATTCTCAAACGACGCCCGATGGTGGCCCGGTTCCTACCACAATTGTGTTTACAAAGAATCCATTGTTTGACCTTGCAGGTGCAACCAAAGAAGAAGGAAAACTCGAGCAACGGCATGAAGAATTATTTGGTGTAGATGTAAAGCAATTTTCTAATTCGGTAGATTTTGTACAGGTAATTAAACTAAAGTCACCCGTGAAAACTTCTGCCAATATTGTAGTAGAATATATGGTGTGTAATGACAGGCAATGCTTACCACCTGCGTCAAAAAAGTTTTCTATCGCACTCAATAAATAAAAAAGTTTAATGACCAGGTACGCAAGAATTTGGATTTGTGCATCAATGCTATTGCTCGCCAATAATTTATTCTCCCAGGATTCATTGGTTCATTTTAAGTTCAGTAAAGAAAGGTTAAATGACCAGGAAGTGTTATTAAAATTTAAAGCGCTAATTCCCAAAGGCATTGAATTATTTTCTCTTCAAAAATCTTCTGAAGACCCACTTTATTCCAACATCAATTTTGATTCTTCTGAAAAAAATTTGTTGATAGATTCTCTCACAACAAAAGGAACAGAGCATAATGAATACGACAGCCTTGTACAGGCACGTGTACGTTTTTTTTCTGACTCAGTCGAGTGGGTACAAAAAGTAAAAGCCGCAGTGAATGATAGTTTCCTGCTAAAAGGTACGGTAACTTACATGTATAAAGATGGCGAGAATTATCTACCCGCGGAAGAAGCTTTTAAATTCTTTATTCAGCCGGAAGTAAAAGACGCAGCAGTTGCAACAGATGAAGGCAGCGTTGCTACACGGTCGCTCTGGTGGATTTTTGCCACGGCATTTGCCGGCGGTTTGTTGGCATTGCTTACGCCGTGCGTTTACTCTATGATTCCGGTTACAGTAAGTTTCTTTACCAAGCGAAGCAAAACCAGGGCAGAAGGAATTCGTAATGCCGTGTATTATTCTACTTCTATCATTGTAATATTTACTTTGCTGGGCTTTTTTATCACGCTGATTTTTGGACCGGCAGCTTTAAATAATCTTGCTACAAACTGGATTGCCAACCTTATATTTTTTGCGTTGTTCCTTGTATTTGGTATTTCTTTTTTGGGTGCATTTAATATTGAGCTGCCAAGCTCGTGGTCAACCAAAGCAGACAGCAAAGCTTCTACAGGAAGTTTCCTGGGAATATTTTTTATGGCTCTTACGCTGGTCGTAGTTTCATTTTCATGTACTGGCCCTATCATCGGTAATTTATTGGTGCTTGCAGCCCGTGGCAGTTATTTTGGGCCACTCGTTGGTATGTTTGGTTTTTCGCTGGCGCTTGCATTGCCATTTGCGTTCTTTGCATTTTTCCCAGGTAAATTAAATGTGCTCGGAAAAGCAGGTGGGTGGCTGAATGCAGTAAAAGTAACCTTAGGGTTTTTAGAATTGGCGTTGGCATTAAAATTTTTATCCAATGCTGATCTTGCAAAAGGCTGGCGTTTGCTTGACCGTGAAATTTTTATCACTTTATGGATTGTGATTTTTTTCCTGCTGGGAATTTATCTTCTTGGTAAAATTAAATTTCATCACGATGATGAATTGCCAAAGAATGATTTTGATATCCCGTACATAAGCGTTCCAAGATTATTTTTTGCAATTGCATCTTTTTCACTAGCTGTGTATATGGTGCCCGGCCTGTGGGGTGCACCGCTAAAGGGTATCAGCGCATTTGTACCACCAATGGGCACGCAGGATTTTACGATCAGTGCTCCCTCCGGACCTTATACAAATGATGATACTTCACATGCATCTGCAGGTTTACCTCATCCCGTAAAATATTATGATAAAATGCATATTTACGAGCCGGACGTTGTTACGAAGTATGGCATGGTCACTTACTTTGATTATGAGGAAGCGCTCGCAGTTGCAAGAAAATTGCACAAACCATTGATGCTTGATTTTACGGGGATCAATTGTGTAAATTGTCGCAAGATGGAGGGCCAGGTATGGAGTGACCCCGCAGTGATGAAAAGGCTAAAAGAGAATTTTGTGATTGTATCATTATATGTAGATGTACACAATGTTGATCTGCAAAAAAATGAACAGTATTATTCCAAAGCTTTAAACCAAAATATCGAAACATTAGGCGATAAAAATGCAGACCTTCAGGTGTCAAAATACAACGCTAATACGCAACCTTATTATTTTTTCCTCGATGCAAATGAGAAGCGCCTGGCCCCGGAAGGTTATGGCTATGACCCTGACATTCAAAAATTCATTAATCGCCTTGATGAAGTAACACAAGCTTATAATAAAGAAAACTTATAATCACGTATCGTCTGAGTTTGCCCTCCCTTTTAAGATTTTGAAAAACATTCTATATGAACAGAATGCATGGTTGTTGCAATATTTGTAATAAAATTGTCTGCTTTTATTTTGGTGCCTATTGATATTGTTATAAATGTATTGTAATTTTCTAAACAATACTTCTATAGCCTAAGGATAACATATAGCTGCTCCAAAAAGACTGCCTCCAATCTTCCTTGAAAACAGTTGTCTTTTAGAAACAATATTTTTTAGTATATCTAATGGTTTATTAAGATCATTTTATAACAATTTTATATGCCCTTACTTAAAGGTGCTAACATGCAGATTCAGAAACTCCGGGATGCGCTTGCATACACTGAAGCCATCATTGATGCAATCCATGAACCGTTAGTGGTCCTTCATGCTGACTTGCGGATTAGAAGCGCTAACATGGCATTCTATAAAACTTTTAAGCTTGTTCCAAAAGAAACTGAAGGAGAGCTCATTTATCGTCTTGATAATAATCAATGGAATATTGAACCATTGAAAAAATATTTTGAAAAAATTCTTACTGCAAAATCTTTAGTTAAAGATTTTGAATTACAGTCTAATTTTAAAAAAGCCGGTGAGAAGATTTTGTGTTTTAACGGTCGCAAACTGCAATTGGAAAGTGAAAAGGAAACTATGGTTTTGTTAGTAATCGAAGATGTCACGGCAACAAAAAAATACGAAGCGCAGTTAGAGAAAGAAAAAAATATCATAGCAGAAAACCAACGCCTGCAAAATGTTTCGAAACAGAAAGATGATTTTATAAGCATGGCGTCCCATGAATTAAAAACGCCTGTTACCAGCATTAAAGCATTCGCGCAATTGCTGGAACATGATTTTGCAAAACAGCAAAATGCACAGGGAGCTAAGATGCTTGCGCGAATGAATACGCAAATTATTAAACTAACCAGCCTTATTGAAGATTTACTTGACGTGACTAAGATAGAAGGTGGTAAACTTCAGTATCACCTCGCGGATTTCGATCTTAATGAAATGATTCATGATTGTGTAAGAGAGATGCAGTTAACAACCAAAACACACAAAATAAAAGTAGACGTTCATGGGGTTGAAATTATTTATGGCGACAGGGATAGGATAGGGCAGGTGCTTACTAATTTATTGTCTAATGCCATCAAGTATTCGCCTGAAGCAAACGATATACTTGTATTTACTTCCCGCACAAAAAAATTTATTTCTGTGCACGTAAGGGATTTCGGCATAGGAATAACCAAACAAAAGCAATCAAAAGTTTTCGAGCGTTTCTTTCGTGTAACTGGCGTAAAAGAAGACACCTATCCTGGCCTCGGGCTTGGTTTATATATTTCTTCGGAGATAATAAAACGCCATGGCGGCACTGTTTCAGTGAAAAGTATTATTGGAAAAGGCAGCACCTTCTCCTTTAAACTGCCTTTAAAAAAATCCTGATAGAAAACAGCAAAGTCTTTAAATAATTTTCTCCCTTCCTTAATACACAGTTGCATTAAATTTTATTTCCTCCTTTAAAACTGAAAAAGTTAACTTACGTTATTCTTTTTGTTGATGTATTTAAAATAAACAGATGGATAAAATTCTTGTAATAGATGATGACGAGGATATATTAAAGGTTGTTAAGATAATCCTTACACTAGAAGGATATAAGGTAGAAACAGAAAGCAGGTGGGAAGAAACTTTTAATAAAATTGAGTCTTTTAACCCGGATCTTATTTTACTTGATATAATGCTTGGCAGCGAAGATGGAAGAAATGTTTCCAGGAAAATAAAATCCAAGCCCTCTCTCCGACATATCCATATCATTTTATTTTCTGCCAAGCACGGTGCAAACAAACATTTCAGTGAATGCTTTGCCGATGGCTTTATTGCGAAACCTGTTAATCCGCAGGAATTACTAAACAAAATTTATTCGCAGCTTGCAAAAAAATCAGGCCTCAACTAACTCGCTTTTTTTTAGAAAATGCTACTGAATTAAATAGACCACTCCCTTAACTACCGGAGCGCCGTTTTTCAAATTTATTATGTATGGATAAGCGCCTGCATCCTGTACAACTCCCTTATATTTTCCGTCCCATGATTTAGTAGTGCCATCATTCGTAAACACCATTTGCCCAAACCTGTTGAATACATTTATAACGGCGCCGGGATAAGCCTCCAACGCTTCAATGTTCCAGGCATCATTTAAGCCATCATTGTTTGGCGTAAATGCATTTGGTATAAATAATTTGGCAAATACTTTTACTATGACGGTGTCTGTAGAAATACCACACCCATAGTTAGAGGATAACGTCAATGCATAGGTGATAGTGGTTTGCGGGTTCACGGAAGGCATAAGGTCGGTAACAGATGTAATGTTGAAAGCAGGGCTCCATAATATAGCGGCATCGGCAATGTTGGAAGAGCCTTCCAAAGTGGTTGTATTGCCGGCAATTATTACTTTGTCCGGGCCTGCATTTGCAACAGGTTTTTTATTGATTGTCACCAGCACTGAATCAGATTTTTTGCACGTGCCATTATCTACAGTAAGCACATACAAGGTAGTTTCTGCAGGAGATGCTATTGGATTTAAAATTTGTGTATTAGAAAGACTTACCGGCGGCTGCCACACATAACTGTTTGCGTCCGTCGCGCCATTGAGCTGCGTACTGACGCCCTCGCATATATTTGCATCAGCGCCGGCATCTACAAATGGCCCTTTAATAATAGTTACAATTGTTGAGTCGGTATTCACACAACCATCTACAGAAGTAACCTTTAAATAAAATTTCCCATTAAAGCCCAGGGACGCATTTGTGATAGAAGGCGATTGTTGTGTACTTGTAAAATTCAAAGGCCCGGACCAACTATACGCACTTGCAGCGTTTGATTTTAGCGTAATAGCAGATCCTTCACAAACCGGCCCATCGTTGGCTGCGCCGGGAACGGGCAGTGGCACCTGGTTTATTATTAACGGCTTGGACATTACGCGGCTACATGCGGGAACAAGAACATAATTTCCCTGTGTCACTGCCACCCTGTATTCATATGTTCCGAGTCCACTTACAGGCATCCTGGTATAGGTGGCGTTTACGGCTCCCGGTATATCACTCCATGTAAGTCCCATGTCTGTACTTCTCTGCCACTGATAGGAAGTATTAATATCTGCCGGGGTAACCATGGTTGAGAAAGTGTAAGATGTATTCGCACCTTCACAAGCGTTTACAGTATTGGAAGTGTTATTAATGGCTACAGTCACAAGTGCACCGCAGGGCCTGAAAGTAATATCGTCCAGTACCAGGTCGTTTCCGCAACCACCGGGAGCGTTATTGGTCATCCTGATTACGACGGTATTAATACCGTTGGGTGTTTTAAAAAAAAGCCCATATTGCGTCCACACAGGAGCTGATGAAGCAGGGATGTCACCAGTTTTATACGTTTGTAAAACTGTGCCGCTAAGTGTTTCAATTTTAAAAGTAACGTTGGGCAAGATGCCACTATTACCACAAGCGCTTGTTTTAAGAATATTTAATATCCACGCGGCAAATTCGTACGTCGTGTTATCACAAAGCCCATCAACTTGCTGTACATAAAAATCTCCCGGAGAGAAGGAAGCATTCACTATCATCATGTAACCACTTGTATCGTCTGGTGTATGGTCTTCGTTCAACGTATGCCACGTATCACCAAAACAGGCAGGCGACGAATTGCCAATTGTATATGCGCCATCCGCAGGGCATCCATAAGGTGCATAAATATAATTTGTAAGGCTTGCAGCAATAGGAGGGCCAGGATTGGAGCCTGAGCCAAAGGTGATATTTACAACGGGGTCGCCTAAACTACCCTGGCACAACTGCCCAAAAGTGCCGGTGCAGATAACAGTTGATACAAAAAAAATAAACAGTCGTAAGAAAAAATGCGATCGCTTCATAAGTGCACGAGTAATAAAATTTCCAGCCTGTAAATTACAAACGAATCCTCAATTATGTTGGTTTGCCGGATATGAGGTTTGTATAAGAGAATGAAGGGAAGAAAGAAGCAATGATGAATGGTAGCGAAATCATTTACGTATTGGTTTAATCCCCCGTTGTTCCTGCTATTTTTTTCCTACTTTGTAAAAAATTTTTTATTCATGAAAAAGATTGCTTGTTTTCTCTTTATCAGCCTTATTCTTTCAGTCCTTGTAAATGCGCAGGTACTCAATTCCCCGGATGGGAAATTTACAATGACATTCGGGTTGCAAACTGATGGCACTCCAACGTATATGCTGTCTTTTAAAAATAAGCCCGTTATTAAAAACAGCAAGCTCGGCCTGGAACTAAAAGATGATAAACAATCATTGCTTGATAATTTTGAAATCGCAAGGATTGACACCAGTTCTTTTGATGAAACCTGGAAGCCAGTGTGGGGTGAGGTCACAAGTATTCGCAATTATTATAAAGAAATGGCTGTATCACTTCATCAGAAGGAATCTGATAGGATACTAATCATTCGCTTCCG
>JBDTSD010000076.1:0-19667 GCA_039931355.1 Ginsengibacter sp. | reverse complement strand
TTTTTTTGCAATAGTTTTTTAATTTATCAGGGTTTTAATTTGCCACGGCCTTCAGACCGTGGATTACTTTAATTCTTATTATTGGCTTTAGCCCAAATAGATTCCTTGATAAAATCTCTTTAGAATTCTTTTTGGCTAAAGCCGTTAATATTATCTTTTATCCACGGCCTGAAGGTCGAGACAATTGACTGCTTAATCTTAATTAATCCTTTCGTCGATTTTTTTTTAATTTTTTTTTGCAATAGTTTTTAATCTATCAGTGTTTTTAATTTGCCACGGCCTTCAGGCCGTGGATTGCTTTAATTCTTGTTGTTGGCTTTAGCCAAAATAGATTCCTTGATAAAATCTCTTTAGAATTTGTTTTGGCTAAAGCCGTTAATATTTATCTTTTTTCCACGGCCTGAAGGCCGTGGCAATTGCACATTCTAAAGAGTAGTCAACAATCATCCCTTCGTCAAAGTTGTTCCTCTTGCGGAATCTATCAGCCCGCGTATATAGCCAATGGCAAACAAAGTACCTATCGTGCTGTAACCCGGAAAACTATTACTGTCGCCAGCCATCGTAGGCACATGATCGGGGCGTAGCGGGCCTTTATAGCCGGTGTCATATAATATTTGCATGAGCCGCATCATATCCATTTGCCCATCATCAATAAAGGTTTCATTGAAATGTTCTTTATAACCGCGCACATTTCTAAAATGTACAAAACTGATCACTTTCTTTTTTCCAAAATATTCTATAGCTGCCGGCAAGTCTTCTTGCTTTCCTTTCTCACCCATTTCGCCAAAAGTTCCGTCCCAGGTAATGCTATTATTAGGGCTTGGATAAATATCAATCATTCGCTTGAAAGCTGCTACAGATGTCATGATGCGGGGAATACCTCTTATTGCATCAACAGGTGGGTCATCAGGATGCATGGATAATTTCACACCATATTTTTCCGCTTCAGGGACAACAGCTTTTAAAAAATATTCAAGGTTCTTCCACATCAGGTCGTGCGTTAATGTCCCGTATTCTGTTATTGTTTCGCCTTCTATTTTATCAATATCAAAACCCATTACTAATGCACCGCCGCGATCGGGCATTGCTTTATCGCTTCGTGCCCAGCTTATCAGAGGCATCCAATTGTAACAAACCGTATCGATACCTACCTGCGAAATATTTTTCATGAACGTGATGAAGTTGGCAATCTCTTCATCCCTGCCCTCCAGGCCCAATTTAGTTTTTGTATTTAGGGATGGAGGGCCTTCAATCACAGTGAGCTTTAATCCTTCCTTATCCCAGGATTCTTTCACAGCTTTAATTACATCAAACTCCCAGTTGTTTGCATTATCCATGTCCACCATTTTGGGATTGATGCCGCCAACAGCGCCTAATACACCCATTTGCTTTGCTAATTCTATTCGCCGTGGTTCTTTGCCGGCAAAGTAAGCAAGGCAAAGCTTCATCCCGGCATCTTTTGCATAGTTTGTCTTGTTATTTGGGGCATTTAAAGAATTATCTTTTTGTGTATTACCAGCTCCTAAGCCAACAGCAGCGCCCATTGTACCGAGCGATAACGAGGCGGCGACTGCTGCGCCTTTTTTTATAAAATGCCGACGATCGTCTTTCATGATTATTTTTTTTATTAAAAAAAAGATAGCAGGATGTACATTCCTAATTGGAAAGTACGCCAATTCGATTTTCTTTCAGCGTAGTTTCAAATATTATTCTATCATTTTTTCATATTATCCTATCACACTTTCAAGTAAATAAAATGAATGAATGCATGCATGCATGAGTAAGGTTCTTATCAACTAAAAATCCTGTCATGGGAACGCTTTTCATTCCACTCAGGTGTGGGCGCAAAAAAGTTTTTATCTTTTGCATGAAGATGTTTTTTTACTTCATCTTCATTTAATACAACACCCAGTCCTGGGGACGTGAGCGGTACATTAGCGAATCCTTTTGTAATCATTGGTTGGCCGTCAGTGGTCTTTACCAGGCCTTCCCACCACGGCACATCAATGTTGTGATGCTCGCAGGCAAGGAAGTTTTGTGTTGCTGCCGCACAGTGCACATCAGACATAAATGAGATAGGCGTACCAGCCTGGTGAAGTGCCATGGCTATACCATGTTCTTCAGCATAATCACCAATTCTTTTAGTTTCCAAAAGGCCGCCGGATGTTGCTAAATCAGGATGGATAATATCAACGGCGTGAATATCTATTAATGGTTTGAAATTTTTCAGCAAGTAAATATCTTCTCCTGTAAGCAGCGGAGTTTCTAATGCATCAGACATGGTTTTCCATTGATCGGTCAATTCCCATGATACAATGTCCTCCATCCACGCAAGCCGGTATTTTTCCAAAGCCCTGCCAAGACGAATACCATTGTTCAAATCAAAATGGCCATAATGATCTGTTGAGAGAGGGATTTCATACCCCACCATATTGCGAACGTTCTCTACTATTTTACCTAGTTCATCAAGGCCTTTATCAGTTATTTGTACCTGCGTGAAAGGATGCATTGTATTGGCATAAGACATATAATCGCCCTGCCATTGCTTCAGAGAGCCCTGGCTCTCCCAAAATTTTTGATTCACCAACGTGCCCGGGATCTTTGTAAGCTCGTCAATAGATACGTCCATTTTAAGCCAGGTATATCCCTGGTCTTCGGTGCGGTATTTAATTAATTTTAATTGTTCTTCCGGTGACTCCGCTTCCGGAGTATCTGCATACAATCTTATTTTATCACGATACCTTCCTCCCAGCAATTGCCAAGCGGGCACATTCCAGACTTTACCGGCGATATCCCAAAGGGCCATTTCTACGGCACATACACCACCGGCCTGCCGGCTTGGGCCGCCGAATTGTTTTATTATTTTAAATATCATTTCCACATTGCATGGGTTCAATCCGAGAATGTGGCCTTTTAGCATAAGTGCGTAGCGCGGATCTGCAGCATCTCTCACTTCTCCCAAACCATAAACTCCCTGGTTAGTATCAATGCGAATAATAGCAGTGCCACCCATAGCGGCCGTAAGCGTGTAGCGCATGTCAGTAATTTTCAAATCTGAGGGGCTTGAATCACGTCTAACCTTCCCCGTAGTTTGAGCAATCGTATCACCGATAGATAAACCCATCATGCCTGCTAATGTAATTCCGCCGATGGCTGTTTTCTTTAAAAAATCACGGCGGTCTTTTTTTGTTCCAGGATTATTCAGTTCAGCCTGTGACTTTGCGGCCTCTGCTTTTTCCAGTTCTTTATTACTTTCTGTGAGCTGTTTAAGAATACTTTTCATCATGATATTTTAGATTGAAATTAATATGTGGCAGGTCTTATTAAATACTCCCGGCAAGCGCACCAGTTGTAAAGACTGGTTCATTTAGTTAATCAAACATCGTTTAACCAAATGTAATAATTTTTAAAAGA
The DNA here is from genome assembly GCA_039931355.1 of Ginsengibacter sp. GTDB lineage: Bacteria > Bacteroidota > Bacteroidia > Chitinophagales > Chitinophagaceae > Ginsengibacter. The sequence continues at coordinate 16,253 of JBDTSD010000076.1, read as the reverse complement.
AGTGATTGATCATTAATTGAAAGATGCTTTTTGTAGTATAATTCAAAAGTCCGCAAGCTGGTGACAAGGCAGGGTAATGATCGATGCTTTCGTCATAAGAAAAAACAATCAATATAAAAATATTTTTATTGGTTGCTTCAGATAAAAATTTGGCTATCTTGCGCTCTCGAATTACGAATTGGATCGGTAGTTCAGTTGGTTAGAATGCCGCCCTGTCACGGCGGAGGTCGCGGGTTCGAGTCCCGTCCGGTCCGCAAGAGTTTCATTAGAACCCGCTATGGCAGCGGGTTTTGTAATTTTTGGTGGCAATATTGGTGGCAGGGTATTGGACTGAAAGTAATGAAAATTATAATTGCTACTGTGTATAAGTTTATTATAGAATGAGTTAATCAAATCCTTCACTAAAAAATTCTGACAACGTAATTCCAAAGGCATTAATTACTTTAATTAAGCTGCTAAACCTTAAATCCTGTCCCTTCTCGTATCTTCCAAATTGTGCTCTTGATATATTGTGATCATAAGCAAAATATTCATAGCTGGTGTAGCCCTCTTTTATTCGAAGTTGTTTAATCCTTTCTCCAAGTTTCTTAAGGGTAGCAGCCGAATCAGATTCATGCAATAGCTGAAGTTTTTTACCCTTTGATTTCATAGGATAAAATAAATCAATTAGCCGTTCATGAGTGACCACTTTAAAGAAACTACTAATGAGTGGTTTTATTCGTAAATTAGATTTGTAAAAATTATACTATTGGAATTTTATCAATACTAGGAAAAGGAATTAATGCAATGATCGATGAAGCCCATGACACCGGCATCATTTAAAATGGGGCAAAAATTCGAGGAATATGTAAGGGAATTTTTGTTTGTACGGAACTACTACGACATTTTAGAACAAACTGACAGTTACAACACAAATAGCAAAGATTACGTTGAGTCTTCATTAAAGCCGTATTTTAAATTCCGGGATAAATTGACAAAGAAGGAGTTTTATATCGAGGCAAAATTCAGGACAAGCGATTATTAAGGAAAAATTGTTTGGTGTAATGAAAAGCAGTTAATAAGATATCAGGCTTATAATAAAGAAAAACCAGTTTTCCTTATTCCTGGTATGGGTGACGATCCAAAATATCCCAAATTTTTATCTTTAATACCTTTGTTACAGGCAGCGGGCTGATAAAATAAAATAGTAAACCAATGATAAGATAAAGTACAATCAATTGCCTGCTGAACTTTTCTTCTTTCTTTCCCCTGCTACCGAGCAATAAAATCGCTAAAAGCAGTAAGGCCATTAACTTTGATTTGACAGGGGGTGCTAAATAATCCTGTATGGCTGATATTGGAAAGGAATCTATAAACCATTTCTGCAGTCGATCCCCACTGCCTGAAGCAGCCATAACAATAGTAATAAAAATGCAAGAGCAAAAATACAATACCCGCCAGCCTTGTAGAGTCCAGTATCTTTCTTAACCCTGTTTCGTTCTCCCCTGTACCTGACATACTTAATTTTTAATGATTAAACATTCTTGTTCTTTTTCTTCCGCTTCTTTTTTAATAGGCCCGCCGGAATACGATTGAATGTTTTTTCGTTGTCCAGCAGGTCTTTCAGCAAATCATCTTTGCGCTTTGTATTTTCAACCTGCATTTTACTACCCTGCGGATGGATTATTCTTGGCTGTTCCGGCTGGTCCCTTATTTTTTCATTCTGCTTTTCGGGTTTTACTATGTCTCCACTCTCTTTTAATTTTTGCTGAATACCTGCAATGCTATATGGCTTCCCGATACTGCTTCCGTTAAAAACTGCTTTTGTCCTGTAATCAATAAACGTGATTCCATACACCAGGCCGTCTTTATTTTCCCGTAACACGGTTTGAATTTTCTCCTTCAACAAGGCTACTGTAAATTCTTTGAGGTTCGCCGGTGACTTTGCCAGTATCCAATCAATCATCGTCTTTAATTACTTTTTGGCAGGTTGTCTTTCTAAATGTATCAAGTGGTTTGAAATTTAATTCCATATTAAAGATTGATTATTCAATTAGGTGGTTTGAGATTTTTAATATCCGCTTTTTAAGTATGATTAGCAGATAGAACAAGCATTTCATTAGTCGTAGTTTAGACTGCCTCCTGGATGTAAAGATAAGCGGTTGTATAGCAAGGGAAAAAAGTGCCGCCGTTTATTGTCCGGCTGCAAGACTAAAACAAAATGGACTCGAGAACTCCGGCAAGTCAGAACTTATCATAACCCGCTGAGAGCTTTTTTGGCGCTTTCATTCTGAGGATTAAGCACTAAAGTTTTTGTATAATTTACTTTTGCATTTTCTTTGTCACCCATGGCAAGATAAATTTCACCCAGACTGTCATATACATTCCATGAAGCGGGAAATAGTTCTGCATTGATTTTGAATATTTCCAATGCCTGCTGCAGTTTGCCTGCTTCCATCAGCTGATACCCCATTATATTAATGTCTTCCTCCTTTGAGGGTAAGGCATCCTTTTTAGATTCCCAATAAGTTTTTCTGATAAGAGCAGCATTATCTGAATGCAGGGCTAAGATCTGCACTATTGATGATTTTGGCATTATCCATGGTTTTTCATCCAGTATATTTTGTATGGCCAACTGTATGCTGCTGAAATTAATCTCCGTATTCCGGAGAACCAATATCGTTCTATCTTTATCTAAATAACGTATGAAAGCCTGCCTGTAACCTGGCCAGCCTCCTGTATGCTGCACCAATTTCCCCTGCACCGGGTCGTTGGCAATAAACCATCCAAAGCCATAGCCTATGTCTTTTCCCTCGTTATTTTTACCGGATGTAAATGCCTCCTGTAATGTTTCTTTTTTTACCAGGTGAATATTTTTTAGTTCATTATCCCAAAGAAGCATATCATGAATGGTGGAATAAATTCCCCCATCACCATAATTCCCATCCAGCGTATTGACCTGCCTTTTATACAAGTCATATTCAGAAGGAGGCACAAATTTATTTTTGCCCGCATCATAAACATAAGGTTTGGCAAAATTTGGCGGGTCCTTTTTTGTTATGCCACGCAAATAAATTTGCGTATGGGTCATTTTCAATTTATTAAAGATCCTTTCCTTTAAAAATGATTCATAAGTCTTGCCGGAAATTTTTTCAATAATGGAGGCAAGCAACATATATCCTGTGTTACAATATTCAAATTTTTCGCCTGGAGAAAAATTTACAGGGAGTTTACTCTCTCCTAAATAAGCTATGGCATCCTTATTTGTGGGCGTGTAGTTTTTATCCCAGCTTCGTATTAATGCCAATATATAATCCGGCAAACCAGATGTATGATTCAATAAATGCCGTAGCGTAATTCCTTTATATGGCAATTCAGGAAAATATTTTTCCAGCTTGTTTTCATAACTCAGCTTACCTTCTTCTTTCAGCATCATTATGCCCATTGCGGTAAACTGCTTGGTGATGGAACACAAATTAAAGAGTGTATTTTCATCAATTTTTTCTTTAGTTTCCATATCCGAATAACCAAATCCTGCGCTGTAAATCACCTTCCCTTTTTCTGCCACTGCAATGGCTCCGTTATAATATCCATTGGAGTTTGCATACTGCATCATTTTGTCTATTTCATCTGCTCTTTTGTCCTGGCAATATATGATTCCGGAAATTAACAGAAAGAAGGATACTGCAAATAATTTTGCTTTCATCTTAATCATTAAATTTTCAGCAAGATAGGGTCAATACAAAAAAACACTATCCCCCTAAAGGGGTGATATGTACAGGTGGTTAATATTTTTTTCTTTAACCTCTTAAATTGAAAGACAAATGTTTTATTGTCCTGAATAGTAACGCAGCATTTGCTTATCCTGAATTATTGAAAATATTGCCGGGTAAACTGGTTACAAACATAAACGGGTATTATAACCTGCAACCCCATAAGGATGTCCGGATTCTGGTAAAATCGGGGATGAGAATTTTAAAGGAATTTATATATCAGAGAGGGGGGCCGTGAACCAACACCTGCAAAAAATCTTCCTGATTCTAAACTGGTATTTAGTTTTCTTGAAGAAGAAGCGCCCTGGATATTCCTGGATGAGAAATCTTCTTTTTTTTCTCAAAATATTGAGAATCTGACAGAAATAATAAGACAGGTAAATCGATTTAAGCCGTTACCTGCAGGCCAAAATAAATTTTTAGATTATCGTGCACCCGGCGGGCAATACTCCTCAATAAATTTCATAAATGTTTTATTCAAATGCTCCCTTGTTCCCTTCCCTTCAAAAATACCATGTGTGCGGTTAGGGTAAATCATCAGGTTAAATGTTTTACCATTTTTAATTAATTCATTTATCAGATTCTCGGCATTTTTAAAATGAACATTATCATCACCTGTGCCATGCATATATAACAGATGCCCCTGTAAGTTTTTTGCAAATGTAATTGGAGATGCTTGTTTATAGGCTTCTTCATCCTCTTGTGGCAAACCCATATACCTTTCTGTATAAATATTATCATAAAAATGCTGATCAGTAACCGCAGAAACTGCCACGCCTGTTTTATAAATTTCAGGATAGCGGAACATCAGATTCAATGTCATAGCACCACCGCCACTCCAGCCATGTACTGCCACGCGGCTTGTATCAATAAAATTCCATTTTAAAATTTCTTTTGCGGCCATTGCCTGGTCCCTGCTGTTTATCACGCCGATTTTTTTATAAATGGCTTTACGCCATGCCACTCCTTTCATTACCGGTGTACCACGGTTATCCATAGCGATACCTATATAACCTTTTGGTACAAGTTCAGCAATAAAATTATTAAAATCCGGCAAGTCGTTAGCCACGGCACTCGCCGGTTCCCCATATACAAAAAAGAAAACGGGGTATTTCTTTGCCGGGTCAAAATCTAATGGTTTTGCCATAATACCATCCATCTCAATTCCATCAATTGTTTTTACCTTAAATTTTTCCAGGTTGAACCCTAAGTCAGGTCTATTGAATTTATCTTCTGCAGCAGGATATATTTTTTGATGATTGGGTAAACTTACCAACCGGAAATTATAATCACGGGTGATATTAGCATTCATATGCAAAGCATATTTTGCATCAGGTGAAAAAGTGTAGGTGTTGGTGCCATTAAATACAGCAGGAGTTACCCTGACAGTATCGCTATTATTCACATTTACTTTGTAAAGATAATTTTGTGTGGCATCGTATGGGGTGGCATCAAAAAATACATCTCCGGTTGTAACATCATAAGCCCTGAGGTTTGCATCAAATTTTCCCCGGGTTAATAATTTAACTTCTTTACCATCATGTGAAATCCTGTAAATATGCAACCAACCATCAATTTCATTGGTTCTTAGAAAATATTTATAATTATCAATCCATGTCCACCAGGCCTGGTCCCATTCTAATGCGTTGAACTGATCTATCCATCCTGTTTCAGGCTTTTCTGTGTAAATTAAATTTGCTTTTCCTGTAAGCGCATTACATATAAAAAAAGAGGCGACTGTCTGGTGACGATTCAATTGAACAGCCATCACTTCATTTTTATCTGCCCAGGTCATTCTGGGTATATAGTTATTATCTGGTTCACCAGGTATCTGCATCCAGCTGATTTTTTTTGTTGTAGTATTTACCACGCCAATTTTGACTGACGAAGGTTTAGCGCCTGCTTTCGGGTATTCCACAGCTTTTGTAAATGGATAAAGAGAATCTGTATTATTAATAAGTAAATGATTTTTTGTTGGTGTCGCATCTACTCTCCAGAAGGCAATATTTTTGCCATCAGGGCTCCAGCTAAAACCATCCCGTACACTTAACTCTTCTTCATATACCCAATCGAATGTGCCATTTATAATTCTATCTGTGCCATCTTTAGTCAGTTGAGTAATCTTTCCTGTATTTAAATCTTCTGTATATAAATTGTGTTTACTTACGTAAGCCACGTTTTTATTGTCGGCAGAAAATTTTGCAAACTGCAAAGAAGAAGATTCAAGCCCTTTACCAATTTGTTTTCCTTTACCGGTTGCCATTTCAAAGTACCAGTAATCTCCTTTGGAATTAATTCGCCACACCCTTGATGAGTTGGTATAAATCAATATTTTACTCCTGTCATCACTCCATACAATATTTTCAATTCTTGTTGTAAGACCTGAGGTTTTTATTTGCTCTGTTGAAAGCATTAATTTTTTATCAGAAAGGTTATCTGCATTGTAAACATAAATTCCCTGCTGTTCACTTACCCAAAAATCATGGGAGTTGGGTAACCATTTTAAACGGTTGATGTTTATTTCTCCATCAGGCGTTTTGAAGGTTTCTAAAGTTGATTTATCTGAAAGTGGTTGGGAATGTGTAACACTGAAAGCGATAGTGCTTAATAAAATTAAAATAACTTTCTTCATTTGTTAATTATTGAAATTGATTTTATTTGTTTCATTCAAACTGTCTTGCAAAACTTTATAAAATGCTTTAGATTTCAACTCATTTCTGTTTACTGTAGTAATATTATTTTTATGCCTGCAAACACTTTAAACAAAATCTGTAAATCCGTGTTTTTAAAATAGACTTAACTATAGTTGGCAGATGAATAAAGCTATACTTATTCGCTTTAATTAGCTCTCTTCTTTTCATCTTCTACACCACTTGTTCTCTGCCTTGCCTTCGCAACTGTATTTTTCCCAAAACGGTACGTGTATGAGAAGGTAACATATCTTGAATCCCAGGTCCTGTCTGTGTGCCAGTCCTGGTTCAGGTACTTTACAATTACAGCAATATGATTGGTCGAGAGAATGTCAGCACCTGATAATTTGAAAACAGATTTTTTATCTTTTGATATTTTTTGAACCCCCAAAGATACCTGGGCTAAATTTTTAATGATGAATTGTCCCCATGCCTGCTTTGACTGATAAAAAACATTAAGTTCAGCACTCCAGCCCTTTTTGCTGAGCAGGAATGAGTTGGTCATATTAATATCCCATGAAGTGAAATTGTTGGTCAACTGTCCTCCCTGTAAAGCACTTGAGTACTTATTATAAGTAACACTGGAATTGATATTTGAAGTCATCCATTTTTTAGCGGAGAAAGGAATGTTAACAGACAAATCATACTGCTTAAATCCCTGAATGTTGGCTGGTATCTGGCTTGATATCTTCGTTTGGTCGTCCTGCTCAAATACATCTGTAATTACATCTTTGCTTTTTACAAAACTGGCTGTAACAGAATATTTGCTATCGAACGTATACCCAAACTGATAAGAATCTGTTAGTGATGGTTTAAGGTCCGGGTCGCCTAAAACAAATGTATAGCTATCAACTAAAATTTTGAATGGATTCAGTTCCCTGTAAGTTGCCCGGTCAATCCGTCGGCTGTAAGAAAGAGAAATTTCATTTTTATCGTTTAATTTTTGAGTTACAGCAAAGCTGGGAAATAGCTGGACATAATTCCGCCTGTTGGTCTGGTTGCTGGTAACCTGTGTAGCTTTTGTATTGGTGTGCTCCATCCGCAACCCGAATTGCAGTTCATTTTTTTTAAATTCCTTGTTGTAATTTAAATAGGCTGCATTTACATTCTCCGTATAGATAAAATGATTGGAACGGGTTACATCTAACACATTATTTCCGCCAATTACATCAAAAAATTTAACATCGTTGTCGGTAGTAACAAAGCTGGTTTTAATGCCCGCTTCTAACTTCGCATTACCTTTTAAAGGATTTACATAATCTGCTTTAAACGATTTTATAGTGATATTACTTTGTTGGTCACTTTTTTGAGTTTTTGAACTGGTAGGATTATTATTTACATCAAAAGACTGTGAAAAAATATCCTGCACGGGCTTCGCGTTTATTTTGCCAAAATCAACATCCGCAGTCAGTTCCCGGCCTGTGCTGTCAAATGTATGTTTGTAGTTGAAATTTCCAAATGTATTATGTTGTTTGTCTTTTAACAGATTGGAAGTTTGGTTTGTGTATTGCAAAACTCCCGCGGCATCTTTAATATCTGAATTAGACAGGCCATCTCTTTTTCCCTGATAAAATGTTGCATTAACCAGAACGCCAACAACTGTTTTTTTAGTAGCATATAAATCTGCCCCTAATTTTAAGTTATTGCTTACCTGAGGTTGTGCGGTAAAAGTATTTTGGTCAAAAACTGACTCCACATTTCCGCCATTAAAAAATTTACGGGTGATAAAAAAATCGGTACCATTCTTTGGTGCATTGATGGCATAGTTGCCAAACAGGTTCCATTTTTTATTTCGGTAATTTAGAGATGCATTGGCAGAAGGCTTGGGAAATTTTCCCTGGCCATAGTTAATACCCAAAGAGCCATTGGTGCCCATACGTTTATCTTTCTTAAACCTGATATCAATGATACCTGCATTGCCGCTTGCATCATATTTTGCAGATGGATTTGTAATAATGTCAATACGTTCAATGTTGGCGGCAGGAACACTTTTTAAATAAGTAATTAGGTCTGCCCCTGATAGCGGCGAAGGCTTTCCATCTATCATGACTGTTACCCCGGATTTTCCTTTCAGGTTCAAACCACTTTCCTGATTAACAAAAATGCCAGGCGATTTTTCCAGCACTTCCAATACAGTCGAACCGGCACTTGTAATACTGTTTTCTACATTTACAATCAATCTATCGGCTTTTCTTTCAATGAATGGCTTTTTGGATTGCACTGTTACTTCCGCTAAATTGTTACTGCTTTGGACTAATGTAATAGTATTAATATTTTCAATTTTATTTTTATCATCGATTGAAAAAGGATTGCTAAAATATTTTTTATACCCCGTATGAGAGATGCTGATGAGATAATTTCCTGCTTTTAAATTTTCAAATTCAAAATTTCCGGCATCGTCCGGAACCGCAATCTTTATGGCTGCAGAGTCCTTTTGATTTAGTAAAGAAATAGTTGCATTTTTTGCAGGTAAATTATTTTCCAGTAACACTTTACCGGTAACTTTAGAGCCTGTTATTATTTGGGCATTTACTTTTGCGCCAAAAAAAATAAGAAAAAAAACTGTATAAATTATGCCCTTCATAAATAGGTGTTTTAATGAAGGCAAATTTAGTTTTTAAGGTTTCTTTATTCATCCCCCCAATGGGGTGATAAGGATGAGTGGTATCAAAAATAATTTCCTTTTTTTCATTCACAATCCTGTCTTCTTCTTGTATCTGTAATACCTAAAATTTTCCATTCACTTCCTCTTTAAATCATAGTAAAAACATTTACACCACAATGAGAAAATTTTGTATTGAAATAGATTTCGCAGGGCGTCCAAACCATCGTCATTGCTCCATCCATCTTTATATCAAAACTTAAAAGCTGTTTATCTGCGTCCAATCCTTTTGCTTTGACAACTTCAGCAAAGAAATCCTCCATTGTATCATCTACAGTATAGTTTCACCTTTTTGATTCCTGGCAATCGTTTTCAGAAAACGGGAAGGTTCCACTGTGCTCCGGATTTTTGGAGTATCATTTGCTTCCATTCCCAGAAAGAAAGTATTGATAGTTGCTTTTATTGAGTCTTCGTCACCGGCATTTTGGGCTATTGCGTGAGCACTTATACATAGTACCAGCATAGCAACAGATAACTTTATCATGTGTATTTAAATTAACCTTGTTTTTCTTGCCACTTTCAGGGCATCTTCTTTCGAATTGACATCTAATTTGTAATAGATATTTTTAATATGTGTTTTTACTGTTTCCAAATCGATAAACAGATCCCTGGCAATTTTACTTCTGCTTTTTCCTTCTGATATCTGTTCCAGTACTTCCGTTTCTCTTTTTGACAATGGTGTTTCGGTATTTTTTTGAAATGAGCTGATGACCAGCTTTGCAATACCCGCACTCATTGGCCCGCCACCTTCCATTACTTCTTTTATTGCGTCTGTAATTTTTGCTGCAGTCATGTTTTTTGTAAGGTAGCCTGATGCTCCGTTGTTAAGCGCTTTAAAAATTGTTTGCTCATTTTCGTAAACAGTAAGCATCAGTATGTACGCGGCGGGCACTTTTCGTTTTATTGCCGGGATTGCATCCACGCCGCTTATACCCGGCAGCTCTATATCCAGTAAAATAACATCAGGATTATCTCTGGCTAAGTTGTTTTCCGCATCCGCGTAAGAACCATATTGATTTACTACCTTATATCCATCCGTATTATTAATAAGATAGGCAATGCCTTCCCTGATAGTAATATCATCTTCAATCATTACAACCGTTATTGACATGTCTGCGTTTTTTTCAGGTATGCTGTTCTTTTTCATGGCAAATATGGGTTTTATATGGGAGTGTGTTATCCCTCCTTTGGCGGGATATTTATAATTATTTTTAAGGTGGTACCTGTCGGCTGAGTCTGCATAAACTCCATTTTGCCACCCATCCTCTCTACCCTTTTTCTTATATTTCCCAGGCCATTACCCGTTTTTAACTGCGTAGCGTTTATTCCTGTACCATTATCACTTATAAAAAGGTGTACTTCTTTCTCATTTGGTTTTATAATCCTGAAAAGGGCATTTGATGCAGCAGCATGTTTTAAGATATTATTGAGTGTTTCTTTTACAATCATCACCAGGTTACGGCTTATAGTAATTGGAATTTTCACTTCCTTAAACTCTTCTGCAAATCCATCTGTTTTGAATTCAACAGAGGTGTCATCAAAAAGGCTGATACCAAAATCTTTGCATCTGTCGAGTATGTCATACAAGTTATCATTGCCGGGCGAGAGCGACCAGATAATATCTTTTGTACCAAGGTAAAGGGCATGCGCATTCTCTTTGATCTGAGCTACCAGCTTGTTTTTTTCAATATCATCTTTATTTATTTTATTTTGTAATACATCTGCCAATACAGCAATACGGGTGATTTTGTTCCCTAAATCATCATGCAGGTCTTCGGATGTGCGTTCCTGTATTTTTAGCTGCTCCTCCATCCGCATTTTATTTATCGCGGCAGCCCTTTTGAATTTTAATTTATTACGGTTGTATTGAATAAACCCGCCGAGTGCGAGCAGTGTAAATATGGTCAGTAATTTGAACCAAAGCATTTGATAAAAAGGAGCTGTAATTTCAAAGGGGAAATCAATGCTGTTACCGGACCGAACCCCTTCATCTGAGACAGCAAATGCTTTAAAATGATATTTTCCGGGGGACAGATTCGAGAAAATTATTCTGGGTGTAGAAACCAATTCAGAGTAGGCCGTATCAGCCCCCTCTAATTTATACCGATATTTTAAATTGGAAGAATTGGTGAAATATAGTCCTGTAACTTCAAAAGTAAGATGATTTTGTTTATGTGAAAGCTTAAGGTTGTAAGGAATATTGTTCCAGGCCTCAATCGTATCCTTACTGACAGCACCGGTTATTTGTTTTGAAAAAAGCTGAACAGCACTCAGGTATATTAATGGTCCCGTAGTTGTTTTAACGGTATCCTTTGGGTTATAGACCACAAGCCCTTTTGTAGTGCCAAACCAGATATTTCCATCGCTTGTTTTTTGTATTGCATTCAAATTGCATTCAGGACCGTATAGGTTATTACCTGAGGAATAATTTTTTATGGTAAACAGCCTTTGGTTTTCATTTACCAAAATCTTACTGATACCATGGCCGGTACCGGCAAAAATGGTATTGTCATTATTAACAAATAAGCTAAAGATAAAATCAGACGTCATTCCCTGCCTTGAAGCACATTGCAGGGTTGCACCATTGCCGGGATTCCAAAAAATAATCCCGGCATCTTCAGTCCCTAACAAAATATAATTTTTCCATTTTGCAAAACAGTTAACGGAACCAAGATTCGTATTACCGGTGCCGGGCTGTGTGACCCTGGATTTTCCGGTTATTTGCCATAGTCCTGCGGCTGAGCCAACCAACATAGTGTCTTTGCCCATTTCCATTACACTAAAACACGGGCCATTTAATCCCGGAACTTTATGCATTACACCATTTCCATAATAAAAAACGCCTGAACCGACACAGACCCAGATTATTTTCTGACTATCCTCATAAATAGATACGACCTCTTTAAAATGATTCCCGTTTTCTGTGAGCACTTCTGAATAGTTGCCATTCTTAAGTGTCCACAAGCCTCCGCCCAGTGTCCCAATCCATAATTGTTTACCTGAACCATACAGCAGTGAATTTGTTTTTTGTGCTTCTTCATTGCCGCCTGCTATCTTATAATTAATGAATTTCTTATTGTCATATTTTGCAAGACCGCCTTCTGAGGTTCCAAGCCACAATTTATTTTCATCATCAAGTGTAAGGCCCATAACCACATTCCCGTTTAATCCATGAATACTGTTATAATTGCCAAGAGAATTATTTGTCAGTTTGTAAATGCCGTCACCGTCGGTTGCAAACCATAAATTGCCCTCTCTGTCTTTAATGATTTCCTCAATCGAATTATCCGTTAGTCCTGAGGCTGCTGCTACATTTTCGACCGGGCCGCTCAAATTAACAATATAAGCACCTTTGCTGGTTCCCACCCAAATTCTTCCCTTTGCATCTTCAGCCACGCATGTCAATAGGGATTTTATTTCTTGCGGCGAAATCAGTAAAGTCATGTGTCCATTTGCATCCGTGTAAATACCCTTATTACTCAGTAACCATATTTTATTATTAGTATCAAAAAATATTTCTTTTACGATAATAGTTGTATCAATTTTTTGTAAATCAATATCCAGTTTCCATTCATTACCGCTTAAGCGGTATATCCCTTTCCTAAAAACAGCGACATGCAGATTCTTATTTTTATCAGCAGCAATTGAAGTGGTAAAATTATTTTCAAATTCCTTCACTGCCTCTATTTTATTTTGCCGGATGGTAAACAGTTTTGCCCCGGAAGTGTGGAAGTATATTTGATTTTCTTTGCTTTCATTAATACCTGTAACAAGGGAGGATTTTAAATCAGGAGGTAACCGGTAATTTTCAAAAACTCTTCCGTTGTAAGAGCAAATGCCGTCTTGCATACCAAGCCATAGTTTAGTATCGTCTGCGTAGGTCTTGAAAATGAGCAATGAACTTAAACCTTCTTTTTTGGAATAGTTATAAAAATTTAAACCATCAAAACGGCTTAAACCACCTAAAGTGGGGATCCACAAAAACCCTTTATTGTCCTGGATAATATCCTGAGCCTGTGACTGTACAAGCCCCTGCTCCACACTGTAATTGGTAAAATTATATTGTTGGGATGAGGCAGTAAGACAAAAAAAATTTAAAAAAACAGTAATAGTGGTCTGGAGCCTGAGAGCGGAGAATCTTTGTTTTGCTTTCACTGTTTCTGTAAAAAATTTATACTTAAACCGAAAATGCAAATTGTTATGAATGAAGTTTATTACCATTTGTATAAAATTCTCTCCCGCTTCCGTACCGGCAATCCTTTTTTCTTTGGTTCACTTCTTTAGCCACTTATTAATGTCCAATAAGATAAGGTTTATTATCTGTTGTTTCATTTAATGCTTTACACCTGCTGGCCAAAATTACTTTTTATGGATAAATTTAACTTACCACTTATCCATATCCCCCTGAAGACGGGATATCAAATTCCTTTTCTGTAAATAAATTCGAACGATGAAATAACAAAGGATATTTATTGCCGGAATTTTGACAGAACTTTTAAAACGCCACAAGCCAGTGCTGTAATTCTTAAAATAATTTATTGGCCGGCGTACCAGGTTCTGTAACTCTTTTTAAATACGAAATGGTTCAGCCTGATTTGATTTAAAATAGTTTTTATCCCTCTAAAAGGGGGATATTTTCTTTTTTACCAACTATTAAAGCAACTAATCAAGTATTATTAGTGATACTCGATTTAGTTATATATAAACCCAGCGGAATGAAAAAATTATTTTCTTCTATAACAGTAATAGGCCTTATACTGGCCGGGTGCCAGCGGGAAGTTTCCTTCCTGCAAACCCCGGGAGCAAATAAAAAATCGCTCTCTGAATTTGTAAAAGCAAACAGGAACTCAGGCGAATCTTTTAGTATTGTGAACACCCGGGAAATTACAGTAGCCACTAATATTAAGTTTACTAATCTCTTTGATTTGAAAGACAGCCATCAAAGCATAGGCAGTATATCCGTTTTACTTGGTTTAGCATTTTGAAATAAAAAATATAAAGTGAGTCTTAATAAAATGCTTTCTATTATAACATTTTTCTTTTTTTCAGGATGTACCAGCTCAAAAATGAGCCTGCAAATTCCTGCAGCTTTTGCAAGCGAGGCGGAAATGACGCATATTAACAAAATAAAAAAAAAGAAACTTTCGCCGGAGTTAAATTTTGGAAAATATCAAACTTCTCCGGTAAAGCAAGGCCTTGTATTCGCAAGGACAAAGGATGAAACACCTGGTGGTTTTTTCTGGCAAAAAACACAGTTGCTAAAGATGGCTAGAATCTATGAAAAAGTTTACCTGGATAAGGAAGACAATAAATTTCATTTTTCAATCTCGGATGGTATCATATCAGCAGGGATAATCTGTACTGAAAAATACAGAGGGAAAAGAAAAATTACTACAAAACCAATAGCAGGTACTTATTCAAAACCTGAACATTCGGAATATATATTTACCGGTACCATAATTCCGGAAAGCCCCATGGATACTACTTTATGGCAAATCGTTATTATTAAATACAGAGACCCCTCTGAGAAAATCCAAATAATATTCTTTCTCTACCTGTGGAAACAGAATCAGGATTTATTACCAATGGAAATGATACGATAACTGTCCGGGCGGTAAAAACTTTTAAAATCACGGGAGAAAAAAATGAACCTATTGACCTGCCTTTTAGGTTAACCGGAGGTTATGAATTTAAATCAGAAAATGCTGTAATAGCCATTATTGATATCAGAGGAAATAATTTATGGTTTTATAAGGACCTGGATGAGCCGACAAGATTTATTATTGCTGCATCTTCCTCTGCTATTTTATTGAGAAAGCAAAATCATTAATTAGTAGAAATTTAGTTCGTGACAGCAAAGGATGAATTACTGAAATTAGTTGAAGAATGCCGTGCCAATCGACCAAGGGCACAGGAAAAACTGTTCCGGCAGTTTTACGGTTTTGCTATTCAAACCGCACTGCGCTATTGCAATAATGAAGAAGACGCAGCAGATATTTTAAGCATCTCATTTACAAAAATATTCAGGCATATTGATTCCTTTGATAGTGAAAAAGGGCAGTTGCATGGATGGATTAAAAGGATTGTAATTAACCAGGCTATAGACCATATTAAAGCTATGGGAAAATTTAAAGAAACTTACCCGATTGAGAAAACGGACACCTATATTTTAGAGAATGCGGCAATAGAGAAATTAACCGCCGCTGAATTACTTATAATTATCCAGGAACTTTCACCTGTACGTCGAACTGTTTTTAATCTATATGCCGTTGAAGGATTTAATCACAGGGAAATTAATGAATTAACAGGACTGAATGAGAATACAAGTAAATGGCATTTGACTGAGGCAAAAAAACAATTGCAGATGAAAATACTTAACAGGAAAATATTATGAATGAATTATTCGAAAATAATGAAGTATTTGCCCGGAAGCTTGCGGAGATCCCTGTACCTGATATCGCAGACACGATATGGGAGAATATCAAAAGCGAGCTTGGAAAACCTGTTGAAAATGCAAATAATAATCCTAAAAGGAAAAGGAGTATGAATGCGGCTTTTATGGTTACCATAATAATAACTGTCTGCCTTATTTTATTTCTGCTGTTTTTTAAAAGAAAGAAACCACAGCAGAATTCAAAAATTATACCTTCTGTTACTCATAAAAAAGACAGTGCAACAAAACAAGATACTGCCGCCATTAAGAACTTTGTGCCTGCAGATCCCAAACGACCAAATAAGATCATTCCTGAAAATAAAAAATCAGAGAAAGTTAATTTCACTCCACCGGATTCTATAAATGTTGAAGAGAAAGTTAAGCAGGAAAAGGAAAAAACAGAAATCAAAAAAAATGATTCTTTAACAGTTAAGAAACCTGCTTTACCAGTGCTAAAACCAGCAAAATCAAAAGGAGTAGAAGGAATATCTGATTCAGATTATCGGATTAATATTAAAAATGATAGTTTGAAAAAGAAGTAAAAAAAACTACCACTTGAAAAAATATTTCCACAGTGGCCACATAAGGATAATGGTAGAATAACAATTGTAATTACACAGTGCAAAGATGTTATTTTGTAAATACTCATCAATATCACCCCAAAGGAGGGATATTCAATTCCCTATCATGAAATACCTTTACTAACATATAGTATA
>JBDTSD010000075.1:0-19731 GCA_039931355.1 Ginsengibacter sp. | reverse complement strand
AGGCCATTCATACATGGTTGTCACTGCCGGCTCTCAAATAAATGCATATACTGTTGACCGTTATCATTAGTTTAATATATTTTTTTTGTACATAAATCCCGTAAAAATCCAAGTGTTTATTATATTTGTTTTATAATGTTAGACTTGATAAAAAATGCTTTTTGAGTAATTCGTGGAGTATTAATATCTGTAAGTTTTAATTCATTGATTTCAAAGAGTTAATAACCAAAGTTCGAATCCCTAACTCTCCGCAGAAATCAACTAATTAAGGTTTACCTGGTTAAAGAACTCCCGTAAAACTCAGTATTTACGGGAGTTTTTGTTTTTGTGATGCTCTTCGCTAAATAGTTCAATTCTATGGATACTAAAGAAAAGATTTGACATTACAGATTGCCCCTAAATTTTTATACTTCTCTGCAATCAGGCGTCTCACTTCCCACATACCTTGTAGGGAAAGATTTTTCAAAAAGGGGAGTAGGGAGTCACGCCCTTTGGCAATTGTTAAATAATTTTTGCCCGTAAATTAATGGCGTTTAACGGGATTGATTTAAGCCAGGGGGTTTGTTACAAGCGTCTTCCAAATGTTCTCCTGCATATTCTGTTTCTTTTACTTAAAAACATACCATGTTTATATAAATTATGGCGCTGGATAAATTGCATCCATTCTTTTATTAAAGCTTTGCCACCTTCATCATACGGCGGTGCTTTGCCTGCAATAATTAGTTGAACTGGTTTTTCATGATTAGTAAGTATGCGCACAAATCTTTCTTCATTACGCAACAATAATGTCGGGCGTTTATATGACACAAATCTTCTCGCAAATCCCAGTGTCAAAATATTTACATCAAACACATGTTTTGCCGCTTCAATGATTTTAGCGATTTTATTTTTCAAAAAAACTCTTCAAAATTATTTGTAAGCCTGCTAAAAGATTATGATGAATAATTCGCTGATATATGATTTAAATCATGCGATGACTTTCTTTAAGAATTACCGGTGTCCTTTTTTTCCCAGGATCGTGCATAGTGAGCAACGTCAAAATATTCACTGATCTTGATCATTACTTAAGGTTGATGCAGTAAATAATTTTGATCAAAATAGAAAACCATGAACCAGCTACTGATGCTTGCACATAATGATTTATCAGAAACTGTTCATGATTTTCCTTCAGTTTCAATCATTATGCCTTTCGAACCTAAAATGACATCGAAAAGAGTTTTGTCTGATTCATTAAACAGAAAAATTTTAAAGGCTGAACAACGCCTGGTGCAGAATTTTCCTGTAGAAATGGCTCTCCTGGTTATAAATAAATTAAAGACAATTATTAAAGAGCTGAACTATAGTACACATAAAAAAAGTATTGCTATTTATGTTTCACCGTTGTTTGAAAAAATTCTTTACCTGGATATGGAACTGAATGACAACATTGTGATAGATAATTCTTTTAACATACGCGACATTATAAATAGAAAAAAAGAGGTTCGGAAATATTTAATACTTGTTTTCGGTGAAGAACAAACTAAAATCTATTTTGATAACACCCTGGAGTTGCAGCAAGTATTTTCAAATCGTTCAGAGTTTAAAAAAAATATTGAAGAGTTAATTCTTACCCCGGAATATTTACAACATATTGATGTTACTCTCGGTGTTATTCTGCAGTCATTTAAAATTCCTGTTTTTGTATTAGGAGATAAAAAAGTTATCAATCAGTTTAAGAATAGTACAAGTCATGCTTCTTCTATAATTGACTATGCAGAACATGGTGGTGAAAATATTTCACCCGATAAATTAAGAAAAACAATAAGCCCGTTAATAAATAATTGGGCTTGTGTGAAGCAGGAAAGTCTTAAGCAGCAACTACAGCATGCTGCTGGCGAAAATAAAGTAGTGTCAGGAATAGAGGAAGTTTTTAGTGAAGCAATGCGGCACCATGGCCATCTCCTGCTGGTTGAAAAAAATTACAAATATCCCGCCGGTCATGGCAGCAGCAAAGAATTAATAGATAAGGCCTTGCAGCCCTATAGTCAATTTTCCTATATAAAAGATGCGATAGATGATGTTATCGAAAAAGTTTTAGAAGAAAATGGTGACGTGGAATTTGTTGATAAAGAACTTTTGAAAGAGTACGATCACATTGCTCTTATACTCTAATTCAAAACTTACAAATTTTTCTACATGAAAACAATAATCCTTCCAACCGATTTTTCTCCGGCCGCATTAAATGCAGCTAACTATGCCGCCGAAATGGCTAAAGCTATTGATGCAGACCTGTTGCTATTTCATGCCTTTTATCTTTTCGTATCATACACCGAAGTACCGCTATTGGTGGATCCTGAGGAGCTGAGAGAAAATGCACAATCATCATTGGATCAGCTTAAAAAGCAACTTCAGCATAAGTATGGAAACAGCCTGAACATAAAAACAGAAGTGAGAATGGGAACTTTTGTAGCGGAACTGGAATCACTTTGTGAATCTATCAGGCCTTATGCAGTGGTGATAGGAAGCCAGGGTTCTTCGGCCGTTGATTATCGGTTTTTTGGAAGTCAAACAATACTTGCTATGAAGCAACTTCATTGGCCCGTGATTTCAGTACCGCAGGGAACAAGATTTAATACGGTTAAGAAAATAGCCCTCGCCTGCGATTTTGAAAATGTTGTTGAAAACATTCCTGTTGACGAGATCAAAAATCTTGTGAAAGATTTTAGCGCAGAGCTACATGTTCTCAATATAAATAGTAAAAAAGATCATGACCCCGAAATGGTTTTTGAATCTGGCTTGCTAATGGCATTGCTTGCACCGCTACAACATGAATATCATTTTATCACAACAGAAAATATTGATGAGGGCATCATAGATTTTTGCGAAATGAACAATATCGATCTGCTGATCGTAATGCCGAAGCGCTACAATCTTTTAGATAAATTAATGCACCGCAGCCACACCAAACAATTAGTACTTCATAGCCATTTCCCCGTGATGGCTCTTCACGAATAAATTGAAAACTATCAATTATGAATTCCTACATAAAACATTTTAAAGAAATAACTATCGCTGATGTGCCTGTAGTTGGCGGGAAAAATGCTTCACTTGGAGAAATGTTTTCAAAGCTTTCTTCCAAAGGTATTTCTGTACCAGATGGCTTTGCGACTACGGCATTTGCTTACCAGGAATTTTTAACCAAAAATTCTTTGCATTCTTCTTTACAAAAACTTATGCTGCAACTTAACAGGAAAGATTTTTCGAATTTGGATGCATGTGGCGCCGAAGCAAGAAAATTATTGCTTGACGCTAAAATTCCTGAGAATCTGAAAACAGAAATAATCAGAGCCTACAAAAAATTGAGTGGCGGCGATACTTTTATTGAGGTTGCTGTACGGAGCAGTGCTACCGCCGAAGATTTGCCGCAAGCAAGTTTCGCTGGGCAACATGAAAGCTATTTGAATATTAAAGGAGAAGAAGCATTATTGGCTGCTGTAAAAAAATGTTTCGCATCACTCTATACGGACAGGGCTATTAAGTACAGGGAAGATAATGGCTTTGAGCATGAAAAAGTTTCTTTGTCGATAGGTGTCCAAAAGATGGTGCGGTCTGATAAAGCTTCATCCGGTGTTTGTTTTACCCTCGAGCCAGAATCAGGCTTCAGGGACGTCGTTCACATAAGCGGGGTATGGGGATTAGGCGAAAACATAGTGCAGGGAACTGTTACGCCGGATGAGTTTTTTATTTTCAAACCAACATTAGTTCAGGGTAAAAATGCCATCATTCAAAAAAGATTAGGTGAGAAAGCAAAGACCATGATCTACAGCAATGATGAAAATGATCCTGTAGTTAACATTGCTACTCCGAAAGAAAAACAGGAACAGTTTGTATTGACCGATGAAGAAATAACCAGGCTTGCAAAATGGGCATTGATCATCGAGAAGCATTATCAAAAGCCAATGGATATTGAATGGGCCAAAGATGGTTTTACCAACGAGCTTTTTATAATCCAGGCAAGGCCGGAGACAGTGCATTCGCAAAAAAATCCGTTACTCGTAAAAGAATATGAGATTTCTAAAAAAGGAGAAGCACTTACAGAGGGGGAAGCTATCGGTTCAAAGATAGCGACAGGTGTTGCACGAATTTTACAGTCGCCTGCTGAATCTTATAAATTACAAAAAGGAGAAATCGTAGTAACAGATCTCACCAGCCCCGACTGGGATCCAATATTAAAAAATGCAGCCGCAATTATTACTAATAAAGGTGGCAGAACAAGTCATGCATCTATTGTTGCCCGGGAGCTTGGCGTGCCGGCAATAGTAGGCTGTGGAAATGCGACAGAAAAAATTGCTGACGGGGAAGTGATTACCGTTAGCTGCAGTGAAGGCAAAACAGGATTTGTATATGAAGGAAAACTTGAGTATAAAGAAACTGAGTTAGATTTTTCAAATATAAAAAAACCTGAAACCACCGAAGTAATGATGATAGTAGGTGATCCTGACAAGGCATTTAAATTATCGTTTTATCCGAATGACGGTGTTGGATTAATGCGTATAGAATTTATTATTACGCATTCGGTGCAAATTCACCCGATGGCATTGGTGAAATTTAATGGACTGAAAGATGCTTCTGTAAAAGAAAAAATTGAAGAGCTCACGCATCACTATCCTGACAAAGAAAAATATTTCGTTGATAAGCTTGCACAGGGTGTAGCCACTATTGCCGCTGCATTCTACCCAAAGGATGTTATCGTGCGAATGAGTGATTTTAAAACCAATGAATATGCAAATCTTCTCGGTGGTAAAGATTTCGAACCCAGGGAAGAGAACCCGATGCTGGGCTTCAGGGGTGCATCACGATATTATAACGAGCGATACCGTGAAGGTTTTAAACTTGAATGTGACGCTATAAGAAAAGTGAGAGATGAGATGGGATTGATCAATGTAAAAGTCATGATCCCATTTTGCAGAACAGTTGAAGAGGGTAATAAAGTAATTGCAGTAATGAAAAGATATGGGCTTGAGCAAGGCGTAAACAATCTTGAAATTTATGTAATGGCGGAGATTCCAAGCAATGTAATTCTTGCAGAAAAATTCGCGGCAATCTTTGACGGCTTTTCCATAGGATCAAATGATCTTACGCAACTTACCCTGGGTATCGATAGGGATTCAGCAATTGTAAGTTCAATATTTAGTGAGCAGAATGAAGCACCGAAAGAAATGATTGCCATGATGATTAGAAAAGCAAAAGAAGCAGGTGTGAAGATCGGTCTGTGCGGCCAGGCGCCAAGCGACTTTCCGGGGTTTGCACAATTTTTAGTGGAGCAGAATATTGACAGCATTTCTTTCAATCCCGATGCCATATTAAAAGGCATCGCAAATATCAATAAGGCTGAAGCTTCCCTCAACGTTATGACATGACCATGAAAAAGTAACGGGTAGGAATAGACGAAAATAAATAATTGCAAACATAAAAAAACTTGTGGCTTATGGAAGGTTTAGAAAATTCCGCTTATCTCACGCTTTACATTAGTTCAAATTTAATTTCCCTGTTAATTCTTTGGGCAGCGTGGAAAAATCAACGCGTTTCCAGAGTATTATTCCTTTTGGTCTTTGCCTGGGCAAGCTGGACAAACTGGAACGAAGCACTTGTGGCTCCGCAATTCTATTTGGATTATGCTAATTTGACTTTTTCGAATTTATACAAAGAATTTATCAATGGTTGGTTTAGCAGGCACATAACTTTAGCAGTGAGTTTTATTGCAACCTGCCAGGCGTTAATCGCTTTTTCTATGTTACTCAAAGGTTGGATATTTAAAACCGCATCCGTGGGTGCTATGATTTTTCTGCTTGCTATCGCGCCGCTTGGTATCGGCTCAGCATTTCCGTGTACTGTAATTATGGCAATCGCATTTGGATTACTTTTAAGCTATAAAAAAGTTGATTATTTATGGATTGCGCAACCGGGAAGTTTACACAAACATAGGTGGAGCTTCTTTCCAAAGTAGGGCTAACCTTACCGGATAAAGTTCCTTAAGAATTCTGCTGCAACTTATTTCTCTTTAAGAAAACGGATGTATATAAAACGCTTTACCAACTCAGCACAAAACAGGTAAACGATAATTAAAATCACCAGGTAAGAAATGATATGAAAAGGTAGTTTTTCAAAACCAATTTTTTCTGCAAAGGTCATATAAGGTAAAAGCCAGCCAATTAGGAGGCAGACAAAAGCACTAAGCACCAACTTCAAAGAAGGCTTACTTTTAAAAAACGGGAAATGCCTCGTGCGAATGATAAATACAACTAATATTTGTGTGGCCAGTGATTCTATGAACCAACCCGTACGAAACTGCGCCTCGTCAACCGCGAAATAGCTGTACAAAAGCCAGAAGGTAACCAGGTCAAACACGGAACTGGTGATGCCAAAAATAAACATGTACCTGTAAATTAATTTTAAATTCCATCGTTGCGGCCGCTCAATATAAGTATCGTCTACCTTGTCCGTAGGTATCGCCACCTGCGAGGTATCGTACAAAAAATTATTTATCAGAATCTGAACGGGCAGCATAGGAAGGAATGGCAAAAACAGTGTAGCCATAGCCACTGAAAACATGTTTCCGAAATTAGAGCTAAGTCCCATAAGTACATATTTCATGGTATTGCCAAAAGTTTTTCTCCCCTCCAGTATCCCCTCTTTTAAAACAAGGAGATCTTTTTCTGTAAGAATAATATCCGCTGATTCTTTTGCCACATCAGTAGCGCTACTAACGGAAATGCCTATGTCAGCCGCCTTTAAAGACGGCGCATCATTAATACCATCGCCCATATAACCTACGGAATGGTTGGTTGCTTTTAATGCGTCTATAATCCTGTTTTTCTGTACAGGAGAAAAACGGGTGAATATCGTAATGCCATCTACTCTGGCCCGTAGAGCATCATCAGTTAGGGCGTTCATCTCGTCTCCCTGCATCATCCCTTTTATAACCAGGCCAAGCTCGTGGCAAATTTTCTGTGTCACCAGGTGGTTGTCGCCTGTAATAATTTTCACCTCCACTCCTATGGCTGAAAGCTCACGAATCACCTCGGCCGCATCTTCTTTTGGCGGATCAAGAAATGCCACAAAGCCTTCAAAAAAAAGGGCGTTTTCATCCTGTTTTGAAAATCGCTGTTGGTCATTTACATCTTTTGTAGCAATCGCCAGTACACGAAAACCATCAGCGCTTAGCGCTTCATATTGCCTGGTTGCGCCGGCAATAAAATCTATATTCTGTGTGCATACTTTAAGAATCTCTTCGGGAGCTCCTTTACATATAAGCGTAGACATTCCGTTCGCCAGGATAGCAACACTCATTCGCTTACGAAAAAAATCAAATGGAATTTCGTCAACCTTCTGGTAGGCCTTAGTGTCTATTTTCCCATGAGCGAGTATCGCATCATCAAGCGGGTTTTTTATGCCGGTCTGATAAATACTATTCAGGTATGCCAACCGGAAAACTTCATTAGACTCAAGGCCATTTACATCCACGCACTTTATCAATGCTATTTTGTCTTCGGTTAGTGTTCCCGTTTTATCAGTACACAACACCTCCATACTGCCAAAGTTTGGTATGGCAGAAAGGTGTTTTACGATCACGCCTTTCTTAGCCATTTGCGCAGCTCCTTTTGCCATTGTAATTGACATTATCATCGGAAGCAATTCAGGAGTAAGTCCTACCGCTATGGCGATAGAAAACAGGAAGGACTCAAGAATATTTTGCTTCATCACGGAGTTGACCAAAAATATAAAGAGGACGAGTCCAATACTTACCTTCATAATGAGATATCCAAACCGGCGCATCCCTTTTGCAAAATCTGTCTCCTCACTTGTTTCGGCCAGTTTGCCGGCGATCTTACCAAACTCTGTGGCGATACCTGTTTGAGTAACTACTGCTTTAGCGGTGCCACTTATTACCCCGGAACCCATAAACACCAGGTTGTGCATATCCGTTAGTTCCTTTGCGGATGCTTCCAACGGCTCACTTATCTTTTCACAGGGAAAAGATTCTCCTGTAAGAGAAGATTGATTGATAAAAAAATCTTTCGCAAAAAGTATTCTTGCATCCGCCGGTACAACTTTACCGGCGTTGAGTAAAATAATATCACCTATGCAAAGTTGCTCCGGCAGTATTTCCTGTTCTATACCGTCCCGTATTATAGTGGCTTTGCTTTTTACCGTTTCCCTGAGTTTTTCAGCAGCATTTCCAGCATTTCTTTCCTGGAAAAAATCAATAACCACACTGCTGATTACTATTAAGAAAATAATTGAGGCATTAACAGTTTCACCTAATGAGTAGGAAATGATAGTTGCAATAAGCAACAGTATGATCAGTGGATTTTTAAAATGATTTATTAATTGTTTCCACCAGGTCGATTTTTTATGTGTGGCGATAATATTTAAACCATATTTTTTTAGCCTGGCCGCCGCTTCAGTTTCTGTGAGCCCTTTATCTATGGATGTTTGCAAAGCAGATAACACATTTTCCGGTGTAAGTGATACGATATTTTTCAGTTCAGGCTGCACTATGGAAATGTCAGGTTTATTATGCTAATTTTTTTCACACAGAAAAATGAGATAAAAAAAGTAAGGTCTAAAATTACTTGAAAGAGTATAGAGAAAACTGATGGCTATCATAGCCCAATCCCGCAGTCATCATAGTACTTAAAAGAACTGCCCGGTAATTTTAAACGATCGGGGTATCCACATTATTCTAAATAAGCATGTCAAAAATTATTACAATTACTTTCAGTCCGTGTATTGACAAAAGCACCAGCATTCCTGAGTTAATACCAGAAAAGAAATTATTATGTTCCAGCCCCAAACTTGAGCCTGGTGGCGGTGGCATTAATGTAGCGAGGGCTTTAAAAAAACTTGGAGAAGATGCTATCGCAATTTTTCCATCGGGTGGATACACAGGCAAATATTTTAATCACCTGATGGAAGCTGAAAATATATCTTCTAAAATAATTGAGATTGAAAACGAAACCAGGGAAAATATTATAGTGCTTGATGAATCTATCAATTCTCAATATCGCTTCGGCATGCCCGGAACAGAGTTAAGTGAAAAAGAATGGAAGAAATGCCTGCTGGCGGTAGAAGAAATAAATGACATTGGGTATATTGTTGCAAGCGGGAGTTTGCCGCCCGGGGTTCCTGTAAATATATATGCAAGATTAGCTGAGATAGCAAAACAAAAAAAAGCCAGACTGATCGTGGATACTTCCGGTGAAGCATTGAAAGAAGCCGCGGAACGCGGTGTGTATTTATTGAAACCTAATCTTGGAGAGTTGAGTTTTCTTGCAGGTAAAGAAAAATTAGAACCTGGTGATATTATCAAAGTTTCGCAGCAGGTAATTGCAAAAGGAATGTGTGAAGTGATTGTGATTTCCATGGGCATGGCTGGTGCGCATTTTATAACAAAAGATATCGTTGAAGTTATAAAAGCGCCACAGGTAAACAGGCAAAGCACTGTTGGTGCCGGCGATAGTATGGTCGCTGGTATTGTTTATTTTCTATGCAGCGGAAAGAGCCTGCCGGAAGCCGTGCAATTCGGAGTAGCGTGTGGTACAGCCGCAACCATGAATCCCGGATCTGAACTATGTAAGAAAGAGGATGCTTACGCGTTGTTCAATTTGATACAAAATAATTAAGCAATACCTGCGTAAATGACCCGCTGCGAAATAATACATATCGTTCGTTCACATTACCACACGCTAACCAGGTATTCTGCTATTATTAAAAAACATTTTAAGCCGGAAGACATACATAAATTCAGAGTGGAATATAAAAAGCTGAGGGCTTTTTGCCGTATGATCTCTTTCAATAAACCGGGAAGAAATAAATTAAAAATAGAAGCTAAAATAAAGAAGAGCTACAGCATCCTGGGAACAATACGTGATAGCCAATTGCAACATTTAAGGTTAAAGAAAACATCTAAAGAGCAAAACGAAGGAAATAACATCTACTTCACTTCGCTTAATAATGACATCAGGAAATTAAAGTCAAAGTTTACAAAAAACCATTTTAATTGTGTTTGCAAAAAAGGCGTACAAAAAAATATAACCCTCATTGCTGGAGGATTTACGAAGGAGGAATATGAAAAATATATAGACTATCAATGGACAAAGATTGACTCAGTTATCTCCGGCAATGATTTTAGCGATTCAAATATCCATAGCATTCGAAAATGCATTAAAGACATATACTATAATGTGCAGGCAATTGAGAAAGTAGGTGATTTCAATACTGAATTCCAGAGCGAAACCGTAAACAACCAACTCCAATACTTTGATGAACTTCTTGAAGACCTGGGAAACTTCCAGGATACATGTACAGCAATAGACATGTTAGAATCGAGACTGGTCCGTTCACGCAATTTGCAGGAACAGCAATTTCTTATTCATCACAGAACAAAACTTATTGCCGAAAAAAATGCAATGAAAGATTTGGTTATTGAAAAACTACTGCACCACTTCACGGAATACAATCTCACTCTCACAGATGATGCTTCACAAACGATGTGATTCATTTTTAATGATAACAATCATTATTCCCATTGATTTTATTCATTGAATAAACAAGAAACAAATCGAATATTTGAATGCTATATTTTATAAAAAGATGAAGCAGGAATTGAGGCAATAGAATTTTAACCAGGTATGTATGATATTATCCCCCAACTTAAAAATGTTTGTGTCTGAGACCGGTGATCTTTCCAGGTTCACCAGCCGTTTTTTTACACAAGGCTTTAAGCCGCGTTATGAAATAAAGGAGTTGCTAAGGCAATGTTTTATCATAGGGTATAAATCACTTCCTCTCATTGCGCTTACGGCGTTTATTCTCGGGCTTGTTTTAACGATGCAACTTCGGCCCTCAATGGTTGAATATGGGGTGGAGTTTCAGTTACCTGCTATTGTGGGAATCGCCATCGTAAGAGAAATTGGGCCGGTAATCATGTCACTCATTTTTGCAGGAAAAATAGGAAGCAGCATCGGCGCGGAGCTGGGGTCAATGAAGGTTACAGAGCAGATAGATGCAATGACAGTGAGCGGCACAAATCCTTTTAAGTACCTCGTTGTAACGAGAGTTATTGCCTCTACATTAATGTTGCCTGTATTAATAATGCTTGGGGACGCGGTTTCACTTTATGGCGCGTGGCTGGGTGTAAATATCCGTGGTATTACAAGTTTTAGATTGTTCTGGACGCAGGTGTTCGATAATCTATCCTTCAGTGATGTGTTACCTGCATTTGTCAAGACTTTCTTTTTTGGTTTCGCCGTAGGAATTATCGGTTGTTACAAAGGCTACAATAGCAAGAAGGGAACTGAAGGTGTAGGCCGCTCTGCAAATTCGGCCGTGGTAATTTCTTCTATAACAATTTTTATAATTGATTTACTGGCCGTACAAGTAAGCGATGTTTTAGGCCTGACTTGAAAAAATGGAAACAGCGACAAAACGATATGCCGATAAACAAGCAATGAATGCCGAATGCGTTTTGATCATCCGGCATCTCTATAAATCATTTGGAGAAAACAAAGTGCTACTTGATTTTAACCTGCAAATATTAAAAGGCGAAAGCGTAGTAGTGTTGGGTAAATCCGGTTCGGGAAAAACAGTTTTAATAAAATGTATCATCGGTTTGTTGCAGCCGGATAAAGGAGACATTGAGATGTTTGGCAAAAATATTCCTGGTCTTGGTGATGAAGAACTAGACAGGTTGCGGGCCAAAGTGGGATTTCTTTTTCAAAGCAATGCACTTTACGATTCGATGACCGTAAGAGGCAACCTGGAATTTCCCCTTCGCCGGCATTGGATACGGCTGCAACACGAAGAGATAAACAAGATGGTGACAGACGCACTGGAAGATGTGGGCCTGGCACATACAATAGATATGATGCCCGAGGAATTATCCGGCGGCATGCGCAAAAGGATAGCGCTTGCCCGCACATTGATTTTAAAACCGGAAATTATTTTATATGACGAGCCAACAACCGGTCTTGACCCAATAACTGCAAAGGAGATAATAGAACTGATGAATCAAATTCATGAAAAATATCATACTACTTCCATCATCATTTCACATGATATGAATTGTGTGCGCCTCGCCAGTGACCGGATTGTAGTATTGATTGATGGAAGGTTTTATGCAGGTGGTACTTACGACGAATTAAAACATAATGCAGATTCCCAGGTGAAAGAATTTTTTGAATAAATAAATTATGCCGAAACAAATTATCAATAGTGTAAAATTGGGCCTGTTCGTGCTCGCAGGCCTGGTGTTTCTTGTCGTATTACTTTATATGATTGGAAGAAACCGGAATTTGTTTGGCAATACCTACATGCTTAAAACAAGATTTGAAAATGTGCAGGGACTCGTTGCCGGCAACAATATCCGTTTTTCCGGTATCCAGTCAGGATCGGTAAAAGACATTGAAATTTTAAATGATACTGTCATTGAAGTCACCATGTCTATAGCCAGGAAAATGAAAAATGTTATTCGCAAAAATGCAGTAACGTATGTAGGAACGGAAGGAGTTGTAGGCAACAAAGTCGTAAATATTGTTCCCGGCGGCAAAGCAGTATCATTTGCAGAAGAAGGTGATTTGCTGGCTTCCAAAAAAACATTCGACACTGACGATATGTTGCAAACACTTTCTCATACAAATAATGATATAGCAATAGTTGCTGCGGAATTAAAAACAACTATCCAGAACATTAATAGCAGCAGCATGCTGTGGGCATTATTAAACGATAATACAATACCTGCAGATATAAAATCTTCTTTTGCCAACGTACGTATGGCGACATGGAGGGCGGCAAAAATGATGGACAGTCTGCAGTCAATTGTAATGTATGTCAAGAATGGAAACGGATCAATTGGTGAAATATTGACCGACACTTCTATTTCGAAAAATATGCAGCAAGCCATTGTAAGTATAAGATCTGCTGCGCAGCAAGCTGACTCTGTAACGAGTGAATTGAACACAATAGTTGCCGGTATAAAAAATGATGTGAATAACGGCAGCGGAACGGTTAATGCTTTGCTGAAAGATTCATTGATAACGCGAAAGATAAATGAGAGCCTTTCGAATATTCAAAAAGGCACTGATGGATTTAACCAGAACATGGAAGCACTCAAGCACAACTTTTTACTGCGCGGTTATTTCAGGAAGTTGGAGAAGCGACAGGAAAGAAAAGAAAAATAACGTAAGCGCAATAAATAATTAGCCAACCGGGATTAAACAAAGAAGAAATGATGCGAAGGTTCTTCTTCAGTAATTAACGATCCGCATATCATCATGGGCGATGAGCCTACAGGAAACCTCGATAAGAAAAATTCTGAAATCGTTTTTAATATTTTTCAACGCCTTACTCACGAATACAACCAAACGCTGTTGATCGTAACACACGATCTTGAATTTCCTGAAAAAACGCAACGGATCATCGAAATGGAAGATGGAAAATTACCAGGCAATAAAACCTGCTGATTTTAAAACAACTTTTCATGACCACGATTATTCCTTCTTTTGATGGAAGTCATTTTTTGCCATGGCGAACTTCCATTTCTTTATATTATGGAAAATCAACACAACACTTTCAGGGGCGTTTTCCTGGTAATAATTCTTTTTCATGCATTGATACATTTTGCAGGATTCGCCAGGGCATTTGATCTTGAGCGTGCAAGTATCATCATACAAAATATTTCAAAGATTTTTGGCATTTTTTGGTTGACAGGTGGATTATTGTTTATTGTTAGCGCGCTCCTGTTTTACTTAAAGAAAAATGTTTGGATGTTCTTCTCGATCACTGCTATTTCGCTATCACAATATCTTATTATGGCCTATTGGCCCGAGACCAAGCTGGCAACTGTCATAAATGTTATAATACTTTTTGGAACTATACTTGCCGTCGCGGAATGGAACTTTAGCAAAAAATATAAAAAGCAAGTGCAAGCATTTTTAAGACAACAGCCTGTAGCGCCTGTTGATTTATTAACCGAAATTGACATTCAACATTTACCTGTTCTTGTAAAAAAATATTTGAAATATACAGGATCAGTGGGGAAGCCTAAAGTGAAAAATTTCAAAATTAATTTCTTCGGCAGGCTTCGGCAGGATGAGCAATCTGAATGGATGCTCTTCACTTCCCAGCAATACAATTTTGTAGATGCTTCCACAAGATTATTTTTTTTAAATGCAACCATGAAACACTTACCGGTTTCAGGTTTCCACTCTTTTAAGAATGGCAAAGCCTTTATGGATATAAGATTATTTTCCATGTTCAGGGTACAATATCAATCCGGTAAAGAGATGAATATTTCAGAGACGGTTACTTTTTTTAATGACATGTGTTGCCTGGCTCCTGCTACGTTAATTGATGCCAGGATACAATGGATGGAAACAGATGGAAACAAAGTGCGTGCGACATTTACGAACAATAATATAACTGTAGGTGCATGGCTTCATTTTAATGAAGATGGCGAATTAATTAATTTTATTTCAGAAGACAGGTATGCGGCTGACAGCAAAAAAATGAAAAGAATACCCTGGTCAACACCGTTGCAAGATTATAAGAACCTTAATGGCTACAGACTTGCAAGCTATGCAGATGCCATGTATCATTACTCCAACAGAAGTTTTACTTATGGAAATTTTTATGTTGAAAGTGTTGAATATAATTGCAATGAAAAGAAAAGTTTATATTCTTTTCAAGCGCCGACAGCTAAACATCAACTGAATTTTTGCGAAATATGAAACTCAATAAAGAATGGCATCTCGAGCATCCGATGCCGAAGAACCCCACAACTGAGCAACGGATCAAATGGCATTTAGACCATCTGAAGCATTGTCATTGCCGGGAGGATATTCCTATAAAACTCAAAGAAGAAATGATAAAACGTAACATCCCTTTGCCCAGACCGTCTAAAAAATAGAATAAGAACGGAATGTCATTTCGCAGAGGTCTTCTATGACAAGGCTCATTGCAATTATTGACGGCCATCATTTCCTTGCTGTTTTCTTTCTCTGGGCGGGTTATTTTAATTCCACTTCTGCAATCCGCTCGCCTGAAATTTATCTTACTTATGCACAGCTTGATGCTATTCCTTTATACGAGGCTTTCATAAATGGATTTTTTTCAAAGCATATTACAGCCTTTTTTTTTGCAATCTCCATTGGGCAATACTTAATTGCACCGGGACTTATACTAAACAAAAGCTGGACGAAGATTGCCTGCATTGGAGGAATTATGTTTGGCTTAGCAATAGCTCCGCTCGGAGTAGGGTCAGCATTTCCGGCAACTGTATTTATGGCAATTACATTTTTTATTTTACTTAGAAAATATGATCATGACTTTATCTGGAAGTTAAATCAATACAAGGTAGGCGGGTCAGTTTGAGTTAAGTAATTCTTTAAAGCTCATAAATCCATTTTATTCTTTCTTTGTTTATTTTTACTTCATGCTATCATCTCCACAGAACATTGCACTCTTTCACAATGCTACGATGGGTATAGTGGTGGCAGATGGCAGTGGAAATATATTGTCCATTAATCCTTTTGCGCTAAAACTTTTTGGATATGACCCGCAGGAGTTAGTTGGAAAACCTATTGAAGTACTAATTCCGCACCGGTTTCATCACAGGCATGTGCATGACCGGCTCGGATATAGCGCCGATCCAAGGAGCAGACCGATGGGTTTGGGTATGGATTTATTTGCGATAAAGAAAGATGGCACAGAGTTTCCTGTAGAAGTCAGTCTCGGGAATTACCAAAATAACGGAGATAATAATGTAATTGCTTTCGTAAATGATATCACCGTAAGAAAGGGCGCCGAAACTGAAATCAAAAAACTTAATGATGAACTTGAAGCAACGGTACAACAAAGGACAAGTGAACTAACCCATGCGCTTCATCAATTAGAGCAATCAAAAGAAGAGCTTTCAAAGTTGCTGAAAAAAGAAAGAGATCTCAGTGAACTAAAATCAAACTTTGTGTCGATGGCGTCTCACGAATTTCGCACACCGCTCAGCACCGTTTTGTCATCAGCATATTTAATTGAAAAATATTCCACTGAAGAAGACCAGTCAAAGCGGGAGCGGCACTTGCAACGTATCATTTCATCTGTTAAGATGCTGACAGATATTTTAAATGACTTTTTGAGTGTTGGCAAAATTGAAGAAGGTAAGATACAGGTGCGCCCAATAGAAATTAACATCGAAACATCTGTAAAAACAATAATAGAAGAGATCAAAAATAATTTAAAAAAGCATCAACAAATACATTATTTGCATGAAGGGAATACAGTTTTTGTTTTGGATCCTTCTTTATTGAAGCATATTATAATGAACCTGGTGTCCAATGCAAGTAAATTCTCACCAGACATTGCCCGCATTGAAATAAAAACTTCAGGCGGGCAGAATCAATTAATTCTTTCTGTAAAGGATTTTGGAATTGGAATTTCAAAAGACGATCAGCAGCACCTGATGGAGCGCTTCTTCAGGGCTTCAAATGCGGGAAACACACAGGGTACAGGACTGGGCCTGCATATCATTTCAAAATACGTGGAGCTGATGAATGGATCAATTTCTTATAACAGTGAACTGGAAAAGGGCACTGAGTTCATAATAACTTTTAATCTTTAAAACCGAAATGATGAAAAAGATATTGCTGATTGAAGATAATGACGACATACGCGATAATACCGCAGAAATACTTGAGCTGTCGAACTATAAAGTAATCGTAGCCGAAAATGGTAAGGTAGGTGTTGCTAAAGCGATCGAGCACACACCAGATCTTATCATTTGTGATATAATGATGCCTGTTCTCGATGGCTTTGGCGTGCTGCATGCCGTTCATAAAAATGAAGGCATAAAAAATACGCCGTTTATTTTTTTAACTGCAAAAAGTGAACGCACTGATTTTCGACGCGGCATGGAACTTGGCGCTGACGATTATATCACCAAACCTTTTGATGGTACAGAATTGTTGAATGCCGTGGATAGCCGTTTGAAAAAGTTTGATTTGCTCAGGAAAGATTTGTCTTACGGGCTGGAAGGCTTAAATCACCTGATGGAGCTTTCTTGTAATAATACTTTAGAATCAATTGCAGAAAACCGGGATACTAATATTTATAAAAAGAAGCAAATCATATATTCAGAAGGAAATCATCCAAACAGGCTGTATCATGTTGTAAAGGGAAAAGTGAAAACTTTCAAAACGCATGAAGATGGCAAAGAATTGGTAATAAATCTTTATAGCGAGGGCGATTTCCTGGGATATATTCCATTGCTGGAAGGTACCGTGTACAAAGACACAGCCGAGGCATTGGAGCTAACGGAACTGGCAATAATACCTAAAGAAGATTTCGAAGAATTACTGAATAAAAGCCCTGAGGTATCAAAGAAATTTATTCAACTACTTGCAAATAACATCGCTCTGAAAGAAGAGCATCTCCTGGGCCTGGCGTATAATTCGTTGCGGAAAAAAGTTGCAGAAGCTTTAATTACGATTCAAAAGAGATACAAAAAAGAAAATGACGAAAAGTTCTCTATAGATATCAGCCGGGAAAATCTTGCCAGTATCGCCGGCACTGCTACCGAATCATTAATAAGAACATTGAGTGATTTCAGGAGCGAAAAACTGATCGACATTAACCAGGGTAAAATCAGTATTATCAATCAACATAAACTTGAGCGGCTGCTCAATTAAACCAGGAAATATCAAAATATATCCTGTCTTTATTTTATACCAATTTTTATTTGGTGTTTGCGCCCAATATTTTGTAGAGTGGACACAGGCCTGAAAAAGCTGTTGCCATAGGGATTACAGCCAGGGCACCCCACCATGATTTAAAATAAATACCTGCAATAATAATTACAATGCCCAGCGCTATGCGTATATATTTGTCAGCAGCACCGATGTTCTTTTTCATAAAATTTCATTTTAAGGTTTAAAATGGTTTGCTTTTATTGCGAGAAATTTTACTTTGTTTTATGACTGCCTTTAACTACACAATTTTTTCAGCCAGGTATTTATTGAAATCCAGTTGAAGTTCACAAAAACCCTTTCCGGCATCAGCCAAATTGTGTCGAAGATTATCGAGCTTTCTTTCAATTGTAGCGGGATTTATGCCTTCGTTGACGTTTTCATGTAATAGCATCTTATCAAGTTCTGCAATTTCATTTCTAAGCAATCCCATTATTTCATCGTGTTTTATAAAGTGATTGTGAAAATCTTCCAGGTCTCCCAGCAAATGCCTCTCAAAGCCATCTTTAAGAATATCCGAAAGCCTGTTTTTAGAGTGAATGTTTTCTTCTCTAAAAAAATTCAGCAGCCTTTTCCATGTGTTGGTCTCAATTTCCCACTGTTGCATTTTCCTTTGTGGCATAGTCATTTTCTTCGCTGGTATTCCTTTAAATAATTCGTTACGCATTGTTTCTGTTTTTGTCAATAGAGCTTTTACCGGATCTAAAACATTATTTCGTCTTCTTTGCTACAATGGATTTGACTATTCGCTAGACTTGGAGATACTTTTAGCATTCAAAGAGTCCAATAACTTTACATACCGAAATAATGAAAGCATTCTTTCTGATAATTTTGTTAATGCACGCGTTTCCATAATCTTTTGTCTATTGGTTTAAAGTTTTGTACGATACAAAAATATTTGTTGAAGGAAGAGAAACTAAGAATATACATCAGCAATAAGAGTGAGTTTCATCAGGTCGTCAAGTATTAGGGAGTTCAATGGATTTAGACCGATCAACTAAAATGTGGTTCCTTCGGAAAAATAATGCAAGCGATAACATAGACGCTGGCGCTGTAACGCCCCATGGCAAGCCGAGCAACAATAGTTTATCTGAAAAGGCGGGATAAAAATATACAAAGGCAATTAGAGGTGTAACCAGTCCATTAGCCAGGAAGAATATTCTGACCCACTTTTGTATACCATGCTTGCCAAACAATGGAACGGCAACAAAAGTGGCGATACCCATAAATATATAGCCCAGTGCATCGTAATCCCAAAAAAGAGAATGAGGCGTTTGGACCAGGATACCAATTCCCCCTGCCGCTCTCTTAAGTGTATCGGGAATCACTGTTGCCAACTGCACGACATAGTTTGACGTAACGAATACTGAATAGATGATGGTAAAGATAAGAGCGGCATGACTCCAAAACTTCTTACTTGCCGGAGTTACATAATGAAGAGCAAGCATTTCAAAGATGAATGGAATGACAATGCAAAGAGAAAAACTATAAATTAAAATTTCGTCGAAAGGATAATGGAGAATACCGAGTAGCTGCAGCACCTGGGCAATAACGAATGCAACGGCTGAGACGAAAGCTATCATGCCGGACAGAAATCCGATTTTAGAAATTTTTTCAATCATACTTTTTGAAAGAGAGTTTTTTAATAACATTTTCGTTGAGTAAAAGACTTCAACAGGAAATGAAAATAAATACCAAGTAGCCAATAAAGCATGACAATAATTACCGGTTTTATTGATAATAATCAGGGGTTAAGAAAATCCATTTCCACTTTGTGGAATGCTAAGAGCATTAGCTTTTGACCGAAAATAATTCCTCGCGATTTTTTCTACTTCAACCACTACTACAAGGAGAAACGGAACCGCTAAGCAAATAAATAATTCGCCAGGTGACAATGGTTGTGTTTTAAATAATCTATTAAGCGGCGGCAAATAAATAATCGCCATTTGCAAAA
>JBDTSD010000074.1:0-19790 GCA_039931355.1 Ginsengibacter sp. | reverse complement strand
CTTCCAAAAAAGATTTTTATAAAAGCCGGCTTCAAAGAGTTCATAAAAATGTTCGGAAAATAGCAAAAGGCAAAAGATTAAACTTAACATAAATAGAAAGGTCTTAAGTCAGGTTTTTCTATTTTTGTTGCTGACATAAAATGAAATATGATTCACCACGCGGATGACCAGGAGCTCTTGCTCAGTTTTAAAAATGCTTCAACAAAGGAGCAGGCTTTTACAGCTATAATAAAAAAATACCAGGAAAAACTTTATTGGCATGTAAGAAGAATGGTCGTAGATCATGAAGATGCAAACGATGTTTTGCAAAACATGTTTATTAAGGTATGGAAAGGCCTGGAAAATTTCAGGGAAGATAGCCAACTGTACACGTGGCTTTACCGCATAGCAACTAATGAATGCCTCACCTTTATTGCCCAGCAAAAGAAGCGGAGCTCCATTTCCCTTAGCGATGATGACAACGGGATGAGTAATAAACTTAAAAGTGATTCACATTTCGATGCTAATAAATTGGAGTGGAAACTCCAGCTTGGCATTCAAAAATTACCAGAAAAACAAAGGATTGTATTTAATCTGAGATATTACGATGAAATGCCTTACGAGCAAATGAGTAAAGTCCTTGATACCAGCGAAGGTGCACTTAAGGCAAGTTATCATCATGCAGCCAAAAAAATTGAAGATTTTATATTAAATCATTAAACTTTTTACCTGTAAAATAGTCTGATAAAATGTAATGAAGAATTCTGTTGAAATATTGAACGAACTTATGGCTATTTCGCCATTGCTGGCTGGGCTTGAAAAAGTGAATGTTTATGCAGTTCCGGAAGGTTATTTTGATAAGCTGGAAGAGCGGATATCAGACTTTGCCATTTATAATAGCATCAATGAATCCGTATTCGATAAGGCAAATGTTCAGAAAGTTCCCGAAGGCTATTTCGATTCATTAAGTACCAATATTTTAGCTAAAATTAAAGGGCTACATCTTGAAACAGCTAGTGAAGAATTGCAAAATCTTTCACCGGTACTTCTTTCTTTGAAAGATGAAAATATTTTCAAAGTTCCCGAAGGCTATTTTGATTCATTAAGTGCAAGCATTTTAGCTGAAATTAAAAAACCTTATGCTGAAACGGCGAATGAAGAATTACAAAATCTTTCCCCGGTACTTTTTTACTTGAAAAGTGAAAATGTTTTCAAAGTTCCCGAAGGTTACTTTGATTCATTAAGTACAAATATTTTAACTGAAATTAAAAAATCGCATGCTGAAACAGCGAATGAAGAATTGCAAAATCTTTCCCCGGTACTTCTTTCTTTAAAAAAGGAAAATGTTTTCAAAGTTTCGGAAGGATATTTTGAAAATTTTGCAGGAACTGTTACAAGTAAACTAAAGCCAGTAACTGCAAAAGTTATTGTAATGAAACCACGCAACTCGTGGTTAAGAATTGCAGCTGCTGCAGTGGTTACAGGTGCGATCGCCATTAGCTCTTTAAATATATTTAACCATTCATCTAACCAGGATAATACCGGAACACTGGTCGCTGCAAATTCCACGGTGATGCCTGCTTATGTGAAGGAGTCATTCCAATTTAAAACGGAACAGGAAGTGGACGCCGGCATAGCCAGGCTAAGTGATGATGATATAATAAAGTATTTGGAGAAAAACGGCAATGTAACAGACAACGAACTTCTTATGAAGAATACTGATGTAAGCGAACTTCCTTCACAGACCGATTACCTGATGGATGAAAATACCTTGAACACATATCTTGATAAAATTGACGCAGAAAGCAAGACTAATTAAATAAACCCAATGAAAAAATTTGTACTCATATTATCCTTACTATTTTCCAGTTTTACAGTACTACATGCCCAGGATGATAATAACCAGAGAGGTGAAAAGATAGAGGCTTTAAAAATTGCCTTCATTACCCAAAAATTGGATCTTAATACTGATGAGGCCCAAAAGTTTTGGCCCGTGTATAACCAATACGAACAAGAGATTCGTAATATCAAAGGAGCAGAAGTTATTGATAACGAAGAGCAGCTTCTTAATATTAGAAAAAAATATAAGCCATCTTTTGAAAAAATATTAGGGCCACAAAAACTAAACAGCCTTTTTAACGCAGAACGGGATTTTCGTGCGGTTTTGATCCGCCGCCTTAAAAATCGTGCTCCCCAAAGACTAAATGGGATACGGCGTTAACTAAATACATATATTGCTTCGATGTTATTAAGCAAGAGAAAAGTTGCAGAAAGTAAAAATTCTATTACTTTTGTGCTTAGGTGTTTTTCATAGGTTAGCAACGGCCGGCCCTTTTTAGGGCAGGCCTTTTTTATAAATCAGAATTTGTATGTTGGGTAACTTATGTCATGATAAAACAGGAATGTCCATTTTTCTTCCTGTCCCTTCTGCCACCATTGCTGCCTAAGCTCCATAGCTTTTTTACCATCATAATCATATTTCGCCTTAAAGCGGTTTTTCATTTGTTGCAATTGAGGCGCTACATCACCGCCAAAGAAAACTATTTCTTCGTTGTCTATTATTTTAAATACCTGGTGAAACGGGCTATGCGCTCCTGTCATTTCATAATGTATATATTCATCAATGATTCCATCGCCATTGGTAAAAAACAATTGATTGCTTTCTTTAAGCGCTGCATAATCTTCAGTAATGTAAGATGCGTTGCCTTTTTCAAAAGCGTAATCCCACTCTTGTTGGTTAATGTAGTAATCAGCATTTTCAAAACTTAAAATACTCTTGTCTTTCATTGCAATACCGCCTGAATGGTCTTTGTGCAAGTGTGAAAGCAGCACCTTGCTCACGTCTGAAGCATTTATTCCATGCGAAGCAAGGTTCTTATAAATTTGTAATTGTTGATCCTCACTTGCAAAACCAAGCCCTGTATCTAGCAGCATAATATCTTTGGATGTAATGACCAGGAAAGGTTGAATTTCTACAAGCAAGCTTCCCTTGGACCTCTGCTGCAGGTTATCCTTATCACTCACAAATGGAATGAATTTTTTTGATTGATCAACTGTAAATGATCCTTCACTAAGTGGAATGATTTTCATACCCCTAACCCCTAAAGGGAAATTTAAGTTTTTTTATAAATTAAGTTATCACTTTGAAGGCTTGTTGCCAGCATAACAGCAGGCCCTTTATTATGTACATATCATTATTCTTCATCAAGGTTATATTTTTTAAATGATACTATTCCAAAATCTTTTTTTGTCTTAAGTGTAGTCCCAACATCATCTAAGTGAAATACATTCCAACCTTTGTCAACTATTTTAAATAAATACCAGTTTCGGTCGGCTTTTGAATATTTGAATGTGATTTCATTTAACCATCTGTCATTTGTCCCACCAAAATGGTTAACTGTAAATACCCCTTTTTTAATCTTAACTCCGTTGTATGGGTCCCCAAAAGCGCCACCACATTGATAGCAATAAACAATATTGTCATTTCGTGCAGCAAGTGTAAACGTCTTGTCTGGGTGACCTAATATTAAAAGTAATGGTCTTTTATATTCAGTGGCATCAAGAGCGGTGTCTTCGCCAATAGTTTTAAGAACTAAAATTAAATCTTGAAACCCATCCAGGTTTATATCTCCTCTTGCTGTGTCAATAAGTGCATAACCTTGAGGAATAAATTTTGATATTTTATGTGGCAGAACAATCGTGTCCTTTATTAGTTTTTGTCTTGCAAATGAAATTTGCAAAACGACAAGGAGAAGAAATATTGTTATAGAAGATTGTTTAAACATAAGGTCTGTCCTATGGTTGCTCATAACAAAAATAGCTGAACCATCCCTACTTCTACTCAATCTCTTAAAGCCCCTTCAGGGGTTGGGGTTTTACCTCAACACCATTTGCCTATCCGCATCCAATCGCACCAAAATAAAAATAAGTACGGTGAACGTTAATAAAGATGAACCGCCATAGCTCATTAATGGTAACGTAATCCCTATCACCGGTGCAAGGCCAATGGTCATGCAAATATTAATAGAAATATGAAAAAAGAAAATAGCCGCCAAACTATATGCATATACCCTGCTGAAGACGCTTCTTTGTCTTTCAGCAAGGAAAACAATGCGAAATAATAAGAGCATATAGAGTATGATAACCAAACAGCTACCCCAGAACCCAAAATTCTCACCTACAGAAGTAAAAATAAAATCTGTGTGCTGCTCTGGCACAAAATCTCCTTGAGTTTGCGTTCCCTTCAAAAATCCTTTACCAAAGAGACCTCCTGAACCGATCGCAATTTTAGATTGTTTGACATTATAATTCTCTTTCGCTTTTTTTTGCTTCTTAGTGTTCTCGAGTTCTTTTGCTTCCTGCTTGTCAAGCTTCGCCGCCGCTACGTCATTGCCGGGTACATAATCTACCCCGAATGTGTTTAATATTCTTTCTACCTGGTAAGGCTGCAACACATGCTCGAAAATATAAGGTACCGCAAACCGCTGTATGCCTACGCACAATAACCAAACACCAACGATCAAAATCAAAAGGCCTTTATCTCTTTTCACTGTTCTTCTCATTAAATACACCACCAATGCTGCAATGGCTGTAAGGATAATCGCCAATGTATTTTTTTCAACAAGGATGGTTGCTATTACCAGCACGGCAAATGAAAATCCGATAATAAGATAAACTGCGGGTAGCCCTTCCCGATACATAGGTATGAGAAATGCAAAATAGACCAACGCCAGTCCCGTCTCATTCTGTAAAATCGAAAAGACGGCGGGTGTTAGTGCAATGGCAGCGGCCACTAATTGTGAGCGTGACTTTTCGAAATTTGTTTCCGGTCGTGACAAATATTTTGAAAGCGCCAGGGCGGCGAATATCTTACAGGTTTCAACAGGTTGTAAATTGAAAAACCCTAACGGAATCCATGACCGTGATCCATTAATATCTTTGCCTAATACAAAAGTTGCAAGCATAAGAAAAATTCCCAGCACGTAACTTATGTTAGCCGTAGCTGTAAAAAATTTGCTGTCGGTAAGCAATATGAATACGGCTACTATAGCGGACATTCCTATAAATAACAATTGCCTTGAATAATTTTTTTTAAGGCCTAATATATTTTGCAGTATGTCTTCATTGTTATGATATTCTACCGAAAAAATACAGAGTACGCCAATGCTTACCAGGATGATATACATCCATATCAAAACCCAATCTACGCCCTTTGTTAGTACCGCTTCGTTGCGCATTAAATAGTTACTGGTTTATTTTGTTGAATCGGTAGTGTTTCCTTTCCTCTCTCTTTCCGGCAATATTGCGTCTGTGGCTTGCTTTGGCGCCTGCTCATTTTTTACAGGAGGCAAGCTATCAGTAATCGCTTTATCTTTTTGCTTTGCCGTTTTTAATTTTTCTAAAGCATCCGTTTCATCATCATTTTCAAGGCCCATGCTATCTTTCAGCATTTTAATATATCCTTTTTCAATTAAGTAAGATGTATCCTTTGAATGTATCAATGAATCCCTGTACCTGATTTCTTTGTAGATGCGGGCAGGCATAAGATTTAATTTTGCCAGGGCTTCTACTTTGGCTTTTCTTTCCGGGCCTTCAATGGAGTCTTTTAAATATTTTTCTATCATAAGGCTGGCAATAGGCGCTGCAGAACTTGCACCGAAGCCAGCATTTTCACAAATAACGGCAATGGCTATACGAGGATTTTCCCTTGGCGCAAATGCAGCAAAAAATGCGTGGGATTTTTGCTTAACTCCTTTGTAGTAGTTCTCAACAGTTCCTGTTTTTCCACAAACAACTATACCGGGTACTTTTGCAGCGGCGCCGGTACCTCTTTCCATTACACCTTGCATACCATCATGCACCGCATTAAAAACAGTATCGGGAATAGTAAGTGCTTTGTGCTTCACTTTAAATGAATCAAGCATACCGTAAATATCTCCGCCATCAATAGAATCAACAAGATGCGGCGTTATATACCAACCCTTGTTGGCAAGGTAGGCCATTTCATTAGCCACTTGTACAGGCGTAACATTCACTTCTCCCTGGCCTATACTTACCGAGCGAAAGGTGCAAAAATTCCAATGCCCTTTACCATATATTTTATCGTACGTTTTGGGAGTAGGGATCAGGCCAGACTTTTCAGATGGAATATCAACTCCCAATTTATGGCCGAGGCCAAAAGCGTACATGTAGTTATCCCAAACCTTAAGGCTACTGTCGGCAGAGCCATATACAGGGTTATTAATTGTTCGCTGCATTACATTGGCAAAATAAGTATTGCACGAAACGGTGATTCCTTCTTTTAAATTAAAATAACCGGGGTCAAGGCAACCCATAGGCCTTCCGCAACCATAGAAAGCTCCCTTACATAAAAACCGTGTTTGCGTAGTAATAACGCCTTCCTGCAACCCAATTAACGCTTGTAAAGTTTTAAATGTGGATCCTGGCGAATAATACGCATTCACTGTTCGGTTGATCATGGGATTGCGTGGATCAAGAAAAAGCTCACCAAAATGTTTTCTTCTTTCTGCGCCTGCTAAAAGAGCAGGACTATAAGTGGGACTACTTACCATTGCAAGCACCCCACCTGTTTTAGGATCTATCGCAACGATAGCTCCAATTTTGTTTTCCATTAAATGCTCACCCAGCTTTTGCAGTTCTATATCGAGTGCTACGTGCATATTCTCGCCTGCGATAGCAGCGGTATCATATTTCCCTTTTTCAAGCCTGTCTGTAAGCCGGTTTTTATTATCTCTTTTCCAAAATTCTATTCCTCTTTGTCCCATAAGCACTCTCTCATAACTTCTCTCCAGTCCTGTCTTTCCGGCGTAATCACCCATTTGATATCCTTCGCCTTCGTGCCGTTTTAAAAAAGAAGAATCAACTTCTGAGAGATAGCCTAAAATATTGCCTGCAGCATCATAAGGATAATCTCTTACAGGCCTTTCCTGCAAATAAAATGCAGGTACAAACCTGTACATGCTTTCATTGAGCCTGGCAATTTTTTCTGGAGAAAGTGATGACTCAAATACTGATACGCGGTAGCTCCTGTTCTTAATGATTGCGGTGAGAATTCTTTTTTTGAATTCGGTTGTATCAATACCAAGTACACGGCAAAGGGCAAAGGTATCCATATTCATTCCCCGTATTTTACCCGGAGTTACCATCAGGTCATAAATAACTGTGTTGCGCAAAATGGCCCTTCCCTTTCTGTCAAACAATATCCCCCTGTCAGGATATACCACTTTTCTAAACTTCCCTTGTTCATCAGCCATTATCGAATACTTGGTGTTAAGTATTTGCAGGTTAAAAAGCTGTGCAATAATGATTATCCCTATCAGGAGGAACATAAGCATAATTACATTTTTGCGTGATTGATTAAAGGCAGGCACAGATCTTAAAGTGATTTAGCTCGGTGAGAAGTGTAAAACGGAAATTTATACAAAAATAAT
This sequence comes from Ginsengibacter sp., assembly GCA_039931355.1. GTDB lineage: Bacteria > Bacteroidota > Bacteroidia > Chitinophagales > Chitinophagaceae > Ginsengibacter. Next base: position 12,360 of record JBDTSD010000074.1, on the reverse strand, counting down.
ATGTCTATACTGTATTCGTTCTAAATCTTTGTTTTCGTACAAACAATAATTCAGTTAAAAAAATCAGTAAAAGGCTTACGGCTGCAGAGAGCAGCATCTTCATTAAAAAATATAAATAGCCGCCCATTTGCAGCGCCTGTAAAAAGAAAAGCAACGAATGATGCACAAGCGTAAGAATAGCAATATAAGTGAAGTAAGGAGTGAAACCCATACTCTTGGCGGAAGGCTCGTTGTAATTACTTTCCACACCTTCCTGGGATATAAGAAGATTTATTAAAAACGGCCGCAGATAGGCTATCAGTACACATGGTGCTGCATGAAGGCCATAGGTTTTTGTAAAACAATCGAGGGCAAAGCCAAGCATGAATGCAAGGATCATTACGCTTTTTCTTCCCATCTTAAAAGGAAGCCAAAGAATAAAAAGATAATATAGGTAAGGTGTAACAAGATGATGTAATGGAGGAACATTATTAAGTACAAAAACCTGTATCAATATAAAAAAACAAAAGCGAATAATATTTTTTACCAGGTTACTCATTTTTTTTCTGCACTTTATTTAATAGTTGCCGGGCTTCTTCTTTTTGGAGATTGTTTATAACATATACGTATTGAAGATTATAGAAATTTGCCGCAGTCTTTACCTTAATAATAAAAGTACTAATTGATTTATCGTTAATGACCTCCGCTACGGTACCTATCATAAGGCCATAAGGAAATTTATCGGAAAATCCACTGGTGATTACGGTGTCACCTTTGGCAACCTTTGCCGCCTTGGAAACATCTTTTAGCGTTACCATATTTGTTTCCTTTGAGTTCCACACTATGCTTCCTGTTTCACCACTTTTTTCAAGCTTTGCGCTAATGTTGCTTTGCTCATTCAGAAGGCTCATGATTACAGCATAGTTTTCGCTTACTTCCATCACTATGCCCACCACGTTATTGTTTACATCAATCACACCCAGGTCCCGGCTCAAATCCTCGCTGGCGCCACGATGTATCTGTATATAATTATTTTGCTGGCTGACGGAATTGCCCACAACCTTCGCCGGCATATATAAATACTTTCTTTGTTTTAACAGTGAATCTACTTTTATGGTATCTATCGCGAGCCTGGATGTAGTGTCGGGTAAATCAAAATCTTCTTTCAATTTATTGTACAATGCTGCGTTAGCCTTAACTAAGGAATCATTTGTTCTTTTTAGTTGAAAATAATATTCAACATTGTTGACCTGCTTGCTTATTCTGCCGGTGACTTCATTGGCAACACCAGAGTAAACCGCGTTATGATAGCGGTTGTAATTGAAAAGCATGAAGAACGAGACACCTAATAAGAGGAGAAAGAAAATAAAATTGAAATAAACACGGATAAAAATAAAAATGTTACGCATATAGACTTCTCTATTCCCGGGTCATTCGGGAAGTTTAAAAAGTTGGTTTGAAATATACATAAATTCTTATTGAAATTCAGGCCTGGTTAAATCCGGCAGAAATCTATCTCATCACAAACGGATAACGGTCGTAATGTTTAAGTGCGAGGCCTGTGCCTCTTACTACGCTTTTCAGCGGATCGTCGGCTATATGCACAGGGAGTTTAATTTTCGCTTCCAACCTTTTGTCAAGGCCTCTTAGCAAAGCGCCCCCTCCTGTTAAATACATTCCACGGCGATAAATATCTGAGGCAAGCTCTGGTGGAGTGGTTTCCAACGCTTTTAAAATCCCCTCCTCTATTTTGAAAATTGATTTATCAAGCGCCTCAGCAATTTCCTGGTAGCTCACCATTATTTGTTTTGGAATACCGGTTACCAGGTCCCTTCCATTTACCGGCATATCTTCAGGGGGATTATCTATATCTTTCATTGCAGAGCCGATTTGTATTTTAATTTGCTCTGCAGTGCGTTCTCCAATTAACAGGCTATGATAGCGGCGCAGAGCCTCCATTATATCTCCTGTAAATTCATCACCGGCAATTCTTATTGATTGGTCACACACTATGCCCGCAAGTGCTATCACGGTAATTCCTGTAGTGCCACCACCGATATCAATGATCATGTTACCAACAGGCTCTTCCACGTCTATACCAATACCCAGCGCTGCTGCCATTGGTTCATGAAGAAGATAAACTTCTTTAGCTCCTGCCTGTTCTGCACTATCCCTGACTGCACGTTTTTCAACTTCTGTAATGCTGCTTGGTATGCAAATCATCATACGCCAGCTTGGAGGGAACCACGGTTTTTTTGGATAGATCTTTTTGATCATTTCCCTTATCATTAGCTCAGCGGCATTAAAATCAGCGATTACTCCATCTTTCAATGGCCTCACCGTTCGGATGCTTTCATGGGTTTTTTCGTGCATCATCAATGCTTTTTTACCCACTGCTAATATATTTTTTGGATTATTTCTGTCGAGTGCTACAATTGAAGGTTCGTTTACTACAACTACATCATTATGAATTATAAGGGTGTTTGCGGTGCCAAGGTCAATCGCTATTTCCTGTGTAAAAAAATTAAAAAGGCCCATCTTGAAAACTATGATATTGAGAAATTAATAATGGATGCAAAGTTGTAGGAAATAATTCGAATTAACAACCGGAATGAATTTGCATTTGTAAGTTATTATTTGATTTGAAGCCATTTTGTTTTATTCTTCGTTTACATCATTTTCTTTAGCCCTTTTTATTGGGTTGAAAAAACGATAATCCGCTCCTGTATTATATTTCACTCACCCCATTTAAAATGTTAATTTTCCTGATACGAGATTGCGTAGAATGATAACAAAAGAATTTTAACCTATAAATTCGTACCCGATATCACCCCGGTAATACATATTTTCAAAATGAATTTGCTCTAATATTTCTTTTGAAAGCTCGACAGCCCTGGGCAGCGAATCTGCCAGGGCGGAAACTGCGAGTACGCGACCGCCGTTAGTTACTGTTTCTCCGTTTTCAGTTTTAGTGGCCGCATGAAAAACTACTACGCCTCCGCTTCCATTTATTTGATTTGGTGCATTGGGATTAGAGAGATAGCCAAAGTCTATGGGAAATCCTTTTTCAAATTCCAGCGGATATCCTCCACTTACGGCAACAATAGTAGCGGCCGCCATATCATTGATCTCTATTTTTTCTAAATGCAACTCCTGTTTATCAGTAGCCATTAGCAGCTTCACTAAATCATTTTTTAGCCGCAGAAGCACTACTTCTGTTTCAGGATCTCCCATGCGGCAATTGTATTCAATTACAACAGGCTCTTCATTTACTTTTATTAAACCAAAGAATATAAAACCTTTGTAATCTATATTTTCATGCCACAGTCCTTTTATAGTTGGATCAATTATCTTTTCCTTCACTTTATTCATAAAACTTTCCGTCGCAAAAGGAACAGGGCTCACTGCACCCATACCTCCAGTATTAAGGCCTTTATCACCTTCCATTATTTTTTTATAATCTTTCGCTTCCGGAAAAAGCAGGTAGCCATTACCGTCAGTAAGTACGAAAACACTAAGTTCTATTCCGTCTAAAAAATCTTCTACTATCATTTTTTTACCGGCTTCACCGAATTTGCTTTTCTGGATCATCAGCTCGTATTCGCTTAAAGATTCTACATGGCTGTTGCATATTAAAACTCCTTTGCCTCCCGCAAGGCCGTCGGCCTTTAGTACTACAGGAAGTGTATGATTTTTTATGTAAGAAAGGCCTTCTTCATAAGTGTCGGCAGAAAATTCTTCATAGGAAGCAGTTGGAATATTATGCCTTTTCATAAAAGCTTTTGCAAAAGCTTTGCTTCCTTCCAGCATAGCGCCTTGCCTTGAAGGACCTGTAATTATTATATCCCGGAGCTTCGAATCATTTTTAAAAAAATCGTAGATGCCAAGTACAAGCGGTTCTTCAGGGCCTACAAGCACGAGATTTATTTCTTTTTTAATGCACAATTTTTTTACTGCATCGAAGTCTGTAATTTCTATATCTATATTTTCACCAAACTGCGCTGTACCGCCATTGCCCGGAGCAATGTATAATTTTTCGCAAAGTTCGCTTTGGCTGATTTTCCAACAAAAGGCATGAGCTCTGCCGCCGGAGCCTATGATTAAAATTTTCAAAAGATAAACTTTAGATTATAAGAGAAAAAGAAGGTGCAAGGTAAGAATTTAGAATTTTAATTTATTTCAGGCAGCACGCATATCTGCTATTTTTTTATAATGAAGTTTGTCCATTGAAATTTATCAGTACTTTACAATTTATTAAAATTGCTTTTTAATTATTTAAAATTGAAACTATGCAAGACAAGGTTATCCCCGTTACCGATGCTACTGATCTAAAGCACGGCAAGCATCCACGAGGCCTGTACATATTGTTCTTTACAGAAATGTGGGAGCGCTTTGGCTATTATTTAATGATCGGTATTTTCCTGCTGTACCTTACAGACACAACTGGTAATGGTGGCCGCGGTCTTGATACGGTCGCAGCCGTGAGTATCGTGGGAACTTACGTTGCGCTAATTTACCTCACTCCCTTTATAGGAGGATTAGTTGCCGACCGTTATCTTGGTTATACAAAATCAATTTTCCTTGGTGGAAGTTTATTGGCCCTTGGCTATTTTATAATTGCACTGAATGGCAGTAATCTTGTGATGTACACGGGACTTTTCTGCGCAATAGTTGGCAACGGTTTTTTTAAACCGAACATCAGCACGTTGTTAGGCAATATTTATAACAGGCCGGATTTACGGCCCAAAAAAGATGTGGCATATAATATCTTTTACATGGGAATAAATATTGGCGCATTCATATGCAATTTTGTTGCGGCATTCCTGCGTAATAATTATACATGGGGGTGGGCTTTTGCTGCTGCTGGCTTTGGAATGGTGCTGGCCTTGATTTGGTTTGCGATTGGATTAAAACATGTGAAGTATGCAGATGTTGTGAAGCCCGTTCAAAAAGAAGACATGCCCATTTCAAAAATTGGGTTATATGTATTTTTGCCTGCGTTAATTGCCGGAGCAATTGGCTGGTTCCTTCCCGGGAACATTATGGGATCTGATTCTAATGATGCCTTCATCTTTGCCTGCATTCCAATTATCTTTTTTTATTTTAGTCTATGGTACAATGCAAAAGGCTTCGATAAAAAACGTATCAGCACACTATTAATCTTGTTTGGTGTTTCAATTATTTTCTGGAACATATATAATCAAAACTCAACGGCACTAACGCTTTGGGCCCAAACTTACACAAATCGTGAAGCGCCAAAAGCCATTCAGCCTGCTTTAAAGCCGTTTAATTTTTTAGAAACGGTAAATACCAAACCAACGGAAGTGCCGATAGTTGATAACCAGTTTCGTGCGGTAGCTGATGCTAACGGTAAAGTGCAAACGAAACAAGGAACAGACCTATATTTTCAGAATTTACAAAAAGATAAATATCCTCCACCCGGGCAGGATCTAAAATTAATTTCTACAGAAATTTATCAATCTATCAATCCATTTTGGATAATTGTTCTAACGCCATTGATCGTAGGCTTTTTCGGCTTTCTGAAAGCACGTAACAAGGAGCTTTCAACGCCAAGTAAATTCGCGTGGGGAACAATCATTGCAGGTTTATCATCTTTGGTGATGGTGTTTGCCTGTCTTTCCACAGATATTTATCAAAATAAAGTTTCAAGCTGGTGGATATTTTCAAGCTATGGCGTTTTCACCATAAGTGAATTATTTGTGAGCCCGGTGGGCTTGTCCCTTACGTCGAAAGTCGCTCCGCGAAGGTTGACAGCGCTTATGATGGGTGGGTGGTTTATTACAACTTCTTTGGGTGGAAAAATATCAGGCATACTCGCGGGTTTTTGGGACCAGTTTGATAACAAAGCTGTCTTCTTTGCCATTAGTGTCATAGCTGCATTCATTGCGGGCATCTTGCTGTTTCCGCTTACCAAAAAACTAAACAAAGTTGTGGAGGAAGCGACAGCTTTGGATGACTAAAAATTATTTGTTGTCATACCCCTGAAGTTGTAAAAATTCTTCAGGGCTTTTTTTTGAGCTTGACCGCAAGTACACGTATAAATTTAAAAGTGTACGTATCTTTATTAAAAATAATTTTATGACAACAAAACTCACTTTAAGTATTGATGAAGAAAAAGTGAAGAAAATAAAGCTTATTTCAAAAAAAAGAGGCAGGAGTGTGTCTAAGTTAATTGAAGATTATATTGACAATATAGAAAAGGATAGCGATTTTAAAAAATTGGATATCATGAAAATTAAAGGAGCATTTGGAAGGGCTCCCAAAAATTTTGACTGGGAGAAAATAAAGACTAAATATCTTTTAGAGAAGTATGTTAAATAATTTATTTATTGATACAGATATTGTCCTTGATATTGTATTAGAGCGGGAAGAATTTTTTGAAAACAGTTCAAAGATTTTTCGACTTTTTGAAGATGGAGAGGTCCTATTATTTACTTCGCCAACAATTATTATTAATGCGCAATATATTGGTCAGAGATTGATTGCAAAAGAAAAATGCCGTTCCACAATTAATTACTTACTTAACTATTTTATCATTTTGGAAGCTAATATCAATGTTATAAGGAAAGCTTATCAGTCAAAATTTGCAGATATAGAAGATGCTGTTCAATATTATACGGCAATACAAGATGATCAAATCAATTATTTTATTACCAGAAACATTAAAGATTTTAAACCCGGAGGAAGCCATTTGCCGGTTATTACGCCTTCCCAATATCTGAAGCTTCTCAAATAAAACTCATGTACTCATATTGCTTTCCGAGTATCTCTTTATCATCAGCGCCAAGCCATTTATTTAAAACCGTAGCATACACGTTTTTGAAATCAACTGTATGCTTTAAATCACCATCGTTAAGATCACTAAGGTCGGGCATTGTATTAATAATTCCCTTTTGTTTTAATCCTCCACCAATGAAGAACATACTATTGGCTGTTCCATGATCGGTGCCACCACTTGCATTTTGCGCCACCCTTCTTCCAAATTCACTAAAGGTCATCAGCATCACATCATCGAAACGATTGTTATCTTTTAAGTCTTTCACAAATGCGCTGACGGCATCATTTAATTCTGTAAATAATCTTTTCTGCTGATTTTCCTGGTTTACATGCGTATCAAAACTGCCAAGGCTCAGGTAATAAACTTTTGTATTGATATCGCTCATAATAAGCGATGCAATTGTTTTTAAATTTTTACCGGTTACGGTTGCAGGATAAATTTTTGTAGAAGGATGAAGCATGCTTTGTTCAAAAATATAATCTGCACTGCTCAGGGTTTCGCTTAGGGTTTTGTATAAGTAATCAACTGTTTCTTCTTCCGGATGATGAGCGCCATTTATCTCTTTAAAATATTTTTCATGACTCGTGTTATAAAGCCGCTTTGGATCTTTCACGGCAAGCCCTTTATTTATTTCACCTTTTAATGCGAGGCTCAAGACATCATCTACTTCAAGTGCCTGCGTTGGCTTTGAGCAGCCGCTGCATTGCGCATCAAGGTAACGGCCAAGCCATCCTGTGTAAACATATTTATCACTATCACTTGCACTTTGCCAGATATCCATGCTGCGAAAGTGCGAACGGTCAGGATTAGGATATCCAACACTATTCAAAATGCCAAGGCTGCCATCATCATATAAATCTTTGAAGGCTGTTAAAGCAGGATTTATTCCTATTTCATCTGTGAGAGATAAGGCTTTATCTTTTTCAATACCAAGCTTTGGCCTTGATTTATAATAAATATCATTTCTTATTGGTATCACAGTGTTCAGCCCATCATTGCCTCCGCTAAATTGTAATACCACCAACACCTTATTACCGGGTGGCACCATCACTTTTCCATCAAAGGCTTTCAAAAATTTCGGCATCAGCATAGATGCGGTTGCTAATGAACTTGCCTGTAAAAATTCTTTGCGTTTGAATAACATAATATAAAAGCCCCATCCCAACCCTTCCCCGAAGGGGAAGGACGTTACCTGGGGTCGTTTTAGGGTTTAGAAATAATTTTTATATTGAAGTACATTGTCTTTTTCTTTATTTGCAAAAAATGCTTAGTGTCTCTTTTCCCCCTTCGGGGATAGGGGCTAGCACAATTGATATTCCGGTGTGCTCATCAATTCAACAACTGCTGTTTTAATGTAAACATCCCTCGACTGCTTGTCAATATATTTATCAAGAATGACCGGGCTTAATTTACTCTTAGTTTGAAGCACTACATCACTTATCTTTTGAACCAGGTCTTCTCTGTTTACCTTATTAAATACCTTCGTAACAGCAGCCCAATCTACAGTTACATTTACCTGCTTTGGTTTGTCTTTGGTATCTACACCTTCCATACCCATCATCGTATCGTCATCATCTTTTGGCTTTATCATAAAATCATCAGCGTCGGTAAGAATTTGAGGGATGCGCATCCTTAACATTAATGCGCTGCTGTCTATCCAGTTTTTTCCACCGGGCCAGCCTGCAACATTTGGAGGATAAAATAAAATTTGACCAAGCGCCCGTTCAAATAACAATTGAGCTTCCGGCCGCTCGAGCTGCATCGGTATTAACCGGCGAATGCCCACCAGCAGTTCAACAGGCGACTTTATGCGGGTGCCAATATTTTTATCATTGTAAAACCAATCGCTTTTATAGATATCAGCCAGTAATACTTTTATATCATAATTACTTTGATAAAACCTGTCAGCCAGCCAATCAACTTTACCAGGATCCGGATTGTCATTTACAAAATACCTATAGATTTTTTGCGAGATAAATTTGGCAGTTTGTTTTTGTTCCAAGAGTATATCGATGATGTCATCGCCATCAAAATTTCCTTTCTTTCCTAAAAAAGTCTTGCTTCCGTTATCATGAAAGAAAGGCCTTTCTACAAAGTCACCTTTAAAATTAAATCCCCATCCTGTAAAGGATCTGGCCCCTTCCTTAATATCATTTTCAGAATAGTTGCCTCTTCCCATGGTAAAAAGTTCCATTACTTCACGTGCAAAATTTTCATTGGGATGTTGCTTTTTATTTTGCTGATTATTAAGAAAGGAAAGCATCGCAGGACTCTTACTTACTTCGCGAAGCAGGTCGCCAAAATTTCCGAGGGCATTTTCGCGTACAACATTAAGGAGCTGTTGCTGAAAATAAATATTTACCACCCTGCATGCAAAATGCCCATGCCAGAAAAGACTCATTTTTTCTCTCAACTGTGCCTCGCTGTTTATCATTTCGCCAAGCCATGTAAGGTTTAAATTTTTCAGATCTTCCACCGATTTCCTGCGAAGCATTTTCTTTTGCTCTTTATCCAGTTGTTGCATTTTGCCCAAATCCTGCACACCCTTTACCAGGCCATCCATCATATTAGTCGCAATATTAAATTGCTCTGGCTTTTTGGATGAAGTTTTTTCAAGTAATAAATACAAATCCTTTTGTGAAATATCTCTGAGCTCATTTGCATTTTCGGCCATCGGGCCAAAAGCGGCTCTCCATAAGAGATGTTGATTTTTCAATTGATTAGATACTGCCATTTTTTTCTTTAAAGGAAACTGTTCTAAAAGAAATTTGGTTTAAGACTTCGCAAATTAACGAAGGTTTAATTTTCAAATTTCTTTTATAAAAAGGAATGACAGGCATGCTCTCAACCTTATGAAAGACTTTTTAACGATAAATTAGATTAGAAGCGTAATCGTATTGAACCAACAATACTCATTAGCAGATCATTGCTAACAAAATTGCGGCCGTATGGATTTTAAATAATTACATACCTTGAAGATTCGAAAGCATTCAACCAATTTTACAAATAAATAAAGAGCATGAATAAACATTTTATTTCTTTCGCAGGATTATTTTTTTTCTCAAATTTATTTTTTGCTGCGGTAGCCGAAACCCGCCTTCCTGCTCTCATTGGCAACCATATGGTGTTACAACAAAAAAGCGATGTAAAACTTTGGGGTTGGTGCGATCCGTCTGAAAAGATAAGAGTTACCTCAGGATGGAGCAACGACATTGATAGCACCATTGGCACTGCAGATGGTAAATGGCTGCTCACCATGAAAACTCCTTCAGCAGGCGGCCCATATACGCTAACAATAAATGGGAATAACAAAATCGTGCTGGAAGATGTTTTAATCGGCGAGAACTGGCTTTGCAGCGGGCAAAGCAATATGGAGATGAGCTATAGCTGGGGCATAAAACAATATACCAATGACATTGAAAATGGTAGTAATAAAAGCATCCGGCTATTTCATATTCCAAGATTAACATCACAATATCCGCAGGACGATACAAAGGGCGAATGGGTGGTTTGTAACCCTGAAGATTTAAAAACCTTTAGCCTGGCAGGATATTTTTTTGGAGAAAAATTACAGCAAGCCTTATCAGTTCCTGTCGGGCTTATTGAAGCAGCATGGGGCGGTACACCTGCCGAGGTTTGGACACCAAAAAATACTATAGAAGAAAACTCAATGTTGAAACAGGCTGCTGATAATCTGAAAGAAATTCCCTGGGGGCCCATACGGCCAGCCAGGATTTATAACGCTATGGTTTATCCGATTACCAACTTTGCAATTGCCGGTGTTATCTGGTACCAGGGTGAAGCAAATGTAAGCGCAGCAGCTACTTACAAGGAATTATTTTCTTCTATGATTACTTCATGGCGAAAAGCCTGGAATAAAGAGTTCCCGTTTTATTTTGTCCAGATAGCGCCATATGAAGGCTATGGAAAAAGTATATCCGCAGCTTTGTTGCAGGAAGCGCAAACGAAAACTACGGCTTTGCCCAAAACGGGCATGGTGGTAATAAATGATTTGGTAAATGATATAAACAATATCCATCCTATTGATAAAAAAGATGTGGGTAATCGCTTAGCGGATTATGCCTTGGCAGAAGTGTATGGACAAAATATTACAGGATATAAAAGCCCCATGTATAAAAATATGGATGTTGAAAAAGGAAAAATTAAAATAAATTTTGACAATGCTGATGATGGACTTGTAACAAAGAGTGGCTCTCCCACTGAATTCTATATTGCAGGAGAAGATAAAAAATTTGTGCCTGCCACGGCAAAAATTCAGGGCAGCAGTATAATTGTATGGAGTAAGGAGATTAAAAATCCTGTATCAGTTCGTTATGGTTTTACAAATAATGCTACACCGAATGTTTTCAGTAAAGAAGGTTTGCCGGTGAATACTTTTCGCACAGATGATTGGGAAGATGTAAATACGATAAGCCAGCAGTTGCCAAACTAAATTTTACTTCGTACAGCTCCTCTCCTTTGCAGGGGGTTTAGGCAAAACCAAATATAAAAATCCAAAATAGTGAAATCAAAATTTTCAATTCTCATATCTTTCTTGTTTGCATTTTCTGTTTCAGCAAACGCACAACCAGTAAATGATCATGGGCAATTGCATGTGGATGGAGTGCAATTAAAAGATGCACATGACAATGATGTGGTATTGCGCGGAATGAGCTTCGGCTGGCACAATTGGTGGCCACGTTTTTACAATGAAGGCACCATAGAATGGCTTTTTAAAGATTGGGGTTGTTCTGTAGTGAGAGCAGCTATGGGCGTTGAGCCCAAAAATGGATATATCAATAAGCCCGACTGGTCAAAGGAAAAAGTAAAAGCGGTAGTAGATGGAGCAATCAAAGAAGGTATTTATGTTATAATTGATTTTCACAGCCACAACATCAGGCTTGAGGCAGCCAAACAATTTTTTACTGAAATGGCGTCTACATATGACCGTTACCCTAATGTAATTTATGAGATATTCAATGAGCCTGACTATGAAAGTTGGGATTCGGTGAAAATATATTCCAATGAAATCATCTCCACGATTAGAAAAATTGACCCTGATAATGTTATTCTTGTCGGCAGCCCGCATTGGGACCAGGATATTAATCTCGTTGCAGATTCGCCCTTAACGGGACTTAAAAATATTATGTACAGCGTCCACTTTTATGCCGCTACTCACAAACAGCAATTGCGCGACAGGTGCAACTATGCGTTAGGCAAGGGAATTCCAATTTTCATTTCAGAATCTGCAGGCATGAGTGCTTCCGGCGATGGCCCTATTAATTATGAAGAATGGAATAAATGGATTGATTGGGCCGAAAAAAACAAGATCAGCTGGGTTACATGGTCTGTTGCTGATAAAAATGAAACATGCAGTGTTCTGCTTCCCAGTGCTGACTCAAATGGCAATTGGCGAGCAGAAGATTTAAAAGAGTCTGGCATAAAGACAAGGGAATTGATAAGAAAATACAATTCCCGGTAATGTTGAATTTTGCTTATTAAAATCGCATACGTTCTTTTTATAAACGGTAATATTTTATGTAATAACAATATTAGTTTAGCTATCTGCTTTACAAAAACTA
>JBDTSD010000073.1:0-19998 GCA_039931355.1 Ginsengibacter sp. | reverse complement strand
ATTATAACCGAAAAATCCTTAGCGTTTCTAAAAGATTATATCAATACACCTTCACCTGTTGGCTTTGAAACACGTGGACAAAAAGTATGGCTAAATTACTTAAAAGAATATGTGGACACTACTTTTACTGATGCGTATGGAACTGCGGTTGGTGTAATTAATCCGGATAAAGCATTTAAAGTGGTAATAGAAGCGCATGCTGATGAAATAAGCTGGTTCGTAAATTATGTATCTCCCGAGGGGCTTATTTATTTAAAAAGAAACGGGGGAGTAGATCACCAGGTTGCGCCATCTCAGCGTGTGCTTGTGCATGGGAAAAAAGGCCCGGTAAAAGCTGTCTTTGGCTGGCCCGCTATTCATACACGTTCGGGGGGAAGTGATAAGGAGCAACAACCTAAAGTTGACAATTTATTTCTCGATTGTGGTGCACGTAATAAAAAAGAAGTTGATGATGTAGGTATTCATGTAGGCGCTGCCGTTACCTACGCTGATGGATTTGATGAGGTATCTTATGGAAATTTTATAGCCAGGGCTTTTGACAACCGTATTGGGGGTTTTATGATCGCTGAGGTTGCAAGGCTGTTGAAAGAAAATAAAAAATCTTTACCGTTTTCTTTGTATATCGTGAACGCGGTGCAGGAAGAGATAGGGCTTCGGGGAGCAGAGATGATCGCGAGAAGAATCAAGCCTGACGTGGCTATTATTACCGATGTTACGCATGATTCTACAACGCCGATGATCAACAAACTAATAGAAGGTGATTGCGCCTGCGGTAAAGGGCCTGCATTAGTATATGGGCCCGCGGTGCATAATAAATTGTTAGGCATAATAGAGAAAGTTGCGGAGAAAAATAAAATCCCTTTACAATTAAGAGCAGTCAGCAGGAGCACAGGTACAGATACAGATTCTTTCGCCTATGCCAATGATGGTTGTCCGTCAGCATTAATTTCAATTCCCCTAAGGTATATGCATACTACCGTGGAGATGCTTCATCGTGATGATGTAAACAATACGATTAAGCTTATTTACGAAAGTGTGCTGGCGCTTACGCCAAAAACTAATTTGAGCTATTTCTAATGGGTTTGAATCTGGCTTATGGTAGTGGTCATCATTCCGGATTTAGATAGCGTCATCCTTTTAGAAACTGTAATTTAATACTCCATGTCCTTCTCCATTTGTGGAGAAGGGTTGGGATGAGGATTAAAAGATTTGCCGTTTCTAGCAGATAACAAATAAATTTGTGCCGTTACAAAAAAGCTGACTATGGTAAGAAATAACTGGACAAAAGACGAGATCTCAGAAATTTATAATTCTCCTTTGCTTGAGCTTATTTATAAAGCGGCTACACTTCACCGTGAGTACCACGCAACCGGCGAAGTGCAGGTATGTACTTTGCTTTCTATAAAAACCGGCGGCTGCCCGGAAGATTGTGCATATTGTCCGCAGGCTGCACGCTATAATACAGGTGTGGGTGTGCAGGCGCTGATGAAGAAAGAGGACGTATTGGCGTATGCCGAAAAAGCGAAGAAAGCGGGTTCCACAAGGTTTTGCATGGGTGCTGCCTGGCGGGAAGTGAGGGATAACCGCGATTTTGACCGCGTGCTTGAAATGGTGCAAGGGGTTAATGAATTGGGCATGGAAGTTTGCTGCACCATGGGAATGCTTACTGAAGAACAGGCAAAGAAATTATACGATGCTGGCCTGTATGCCTACAACCATAATGTAGATACTTCAGAAGATCACTATGCCGATATAATTACCACGCGCACCTATGATGATCGCTTAAAGACATTGGGTAACGTGCGTAAAGCCGGTTTAAGTGTCTGCAGCGGCGGCATCATTGGCCTGGGTGAAACGCATGAAGACCGGATTGGTATGCTGCACACATTGGCGACTTTACCATCACATCCGGGAAGCGTTCCGATTAATGCTTTGGTGCGTGTAAAGGGTACACCTTTGGCAGGCAGTAAAAAAGTTGATATTTGGGATATGATAAGAATGATAGCCACTACAAGAATCATCATGCCGCAGGCTATGGTAAGACTCAGCGCAGGCCGTTCAGAAATGTCGGTGGCAGAACAGGCCCTTTGCTTCATGGCCGGCGCCAATTCAATATTCTCAGGAGATAAATTACTTACCACTCCTAATCCTGCATTTGATGAAGATCATGCGATGTTTCAACTCTTAGGATTAAAACCACGCGAAGCCTTTAAAGATGAAAAGGTTTTTCAATTAGCCGATTAGCTAATTGACTGATTAATTAATTACGATGATAGATAAAGAGATTCTTTTACATGCCTTCAGGCTGATGTGCACTGCATCTGCTATGGCTGAAACCTATGAAGCGAATCGCCAGGTTTGTAAATATGTGCATTCAACTTCCCGCGGCCACGAAGCCATACAGCTTGCTACAGCTTTCCGGTTATTACCATGCGATTACATAAGCCCTTATTACCGCGATGAAAGTATATTGTTAGGCCTTGGCTTTTCACCGTATACTTTAATGCTACAGTTACTCGCAAAGTGCGATGATATTTTTAGCGCCGGAAGAGAATATTATGCTCATCCAAATTATCGCGGCGATGATAAGCCGACAATTATACACCAGAGCAGTGCCACCGGTATGCAGGCTATTCCCGCCACTGGCATTGCGCAGGGACTGAGATATCTTGAAAGCATTGGTTCTTCATTTTATAGAAATGGTGATGATGGAGAGTCGCCCGTTGTAGTTTGTTCCTTAGGCGATGCGAGTATGACAGAAGGTGAGGTAAGTGAAGCGCTGCAATTCGCCGTATTAAAAAAGCTACCTATCATCTATCTCGTACAGGATAATGACTGGGGCATCAGTGTATCATCGACGGAGGCTCGTACGAATGATGCTTACAGGTTTGCAAGAGGTTTTAAAGGATTACGTCGTGTAACCGTTGACGGTAGTGACTTCGTTGAGAGTTATAGGACAATGAAAAAAGTGGTGGAAGAAGTCCGGCAAAATCAACGGCCTTTTTTAGTACATGCTAAAGTTCCTTTGCTTGGCCATCACACAAGCGGCGTGCGTAAGGAGTTTTACCGCATGGAAGAAAATCTTGTCAAACACGCAGAAAATGATCCACTGCCAAAATTAAAAAAACGCCTGCTTCAATCTGGCGTAGCTGAAAGTGAGCTGGATGAAATAGCAGTGTCCGCAACGGAAGATGTAGCAAGGCAATTTGCCGAAGCCTGCAATGCGCCTGAGCCGGAAGCGTCGTCCATTGAGGAACATATTTTTATACCCACACTTATAAAAGAAGAAAAAGGAGAACGTGCACCGGAAGGCAAAGAAAAAATAATGATGGTAGATGCCGCCTTATTCGCTATACGCGAAATAATGGAGGAATATCCTGAGGTGATTCTTTATGGGCAGGACGTGGGGCGCAGGCTGGGTGGCGTTTTCAGGGAAACAGCTACTTTGGCAGAACAATTTGGAGATCACCGGGTGTTTAATACCGCCATACAGGAAGCATACATAATCGGTTCTACGGTTGGCCTTTGTGCTACGGGCGTGAAACCTATTGTAGAGATACAATTTGGAGATTATATTTTTCCGGGGCTAAACCAACTGGCGACCGAGGTTGCAAAAAGCTGTTACCTCAGCGCAGGCAAATTTCCGGTGCAAACAGTCATCCGTGTGCCGGTAGGTGCTTATGGCGGCGGCGGCCCTTATCATAGTGCATGTATCGAAACTTTATTACTTTCTATTAAAGGGATAAAAATTGTTTATCCATCGAATGCGGCAGATATGAAAGGCTTAATGAGGGCTGCATTTCTTGATCCCAACCCGGTTGTTATGCTTGAGCATAAGGGACTTTACTGGAGTAAAGTGCCGGGTACGGAAGAGTCAAAATGTATTGAGCCATCCAGCGATTACGTGTTACCGTTAGGTAAAGGAAATGTGGTGGTAAGCGCTGAGGAAGAAAAAATAAATAATGGAGAGAGTTGCTGCATTATTACATATGGCATGGGTATATTTTGGGCAAAAGAAGCGGCAAAATCTTTTCCGGGTAAAATCGAAATTATAGATCTGCGATCGCTTTATCCCCTGGATGAAGAACTGGTATTCTCAACGGTGAAAACACATGGGAAATGCCTGGTACTTACTGAGGAACAACAAAACAATTCTTTCGCGGAAGCCTTTGCAGGGCGCATTTCCAAAGAGTGTTTTACATTTTTAGATGCGCCGGTGGAAGTGCTTGGAGCGCTCAATTTGCCTGCAGTCCCTATGAATATTAATCTTGAAAAAGTAATGCTGCCGAACGCGAAGAAAGTTACAGAAATTATAAAAAAGCTATTACATTATTAGTTGGCGCTAATAATGCTTTACGGACTAAATCACCTGCTTCTATATTTTTATAAAAACATCTTTTGGAAAAGCAAAAATTAAAAACTGAGATTCAATTTTTTGAGGGCCCACAAAGCCGCTGGAAAGATTTTAAATATGCGGTAAGTGTATTTTTTGAATTTATTAAAGGCTTTAGGGCGTTGCATTTTGTAGGGCCTTGTGTTACTGTATTTGGTTCGGCGAGGTTTAAGGAAGACCATCCGTTCTATCAAGATGCAAGAAAGCTTTCCGGCGAAATTGCAAAGCTCGGCTTTACTATTATGACGGGCGGAGGCCCGGGCATTATGGAAGCCGCAAACAGGGGTGCAAAGGATGTTGGCGGGAAAAGCGTAGGTTGTAATATAATTCTTCCACAGGAGCAACATCACAATCCGTACCTGGACAAATGGGTTGATATAAAATATTTTTTCCTGCGGAAAATGTTATTGATAAAATATTCTTATGCCTTTGTCGTAATGCCCGGCGGCTTTGGCACGCTTGATGAATTTTATGATGCACTTACTTTAGTTCAAACAAAAAAAATTGACATGTTTCCCATCATTATTTGGGATAAAGAATTTTATAAAAGCATTCTCCTTCATAACCAACTAATGGCTAAAGAGGGAACAATTTCTATCAATGATGAAAATCTATATCTCGTTTCCGACTCAATAGAACAAACTGTGGCTTACATCAAAGAAAGAAGCATCAGGGCATTCGGATTAAAATATATGGAAGCACGCAAGCCAATCAGGGGCTTTTTTGAAAAAGGCCTTAAAAGAATATTTTGAAGAAAATGGTACGATAGATTTTATGCTGCTTACATTTTTAAAACCTTTCCGCTTCCAACCACTTTGCTGTTTATATTTTGAGCATCGCCCTTGTAATACACATTTCCACTACCACTGATTTTGGCATCGATGCTGTTATTTGCATACACTTTTATATTTCCGCTGCCACTTAATTTGGCATCCACATCTTTGCTGGAAACACTTGCGCAATCAATGTTTCCGCTGCCGCTTACTTTTGCATCTATACTATTTGTAGCATCGCCTTTCAGGGTCATGTTGCCGCTGCCTGAAACTGATAACCCAAGGTCTTTAAAACTGCCAAAAGCCAAAGTCAGATTTCCTGAACCGGAAAGGCTAATATCCGTTTTGCCGTCTCCTGTGAATGCACCTGAACCCTTTATATCTCCACTGCCGCTAAGTTGCAATGAATTTATTTCCTTCATGGATACATAAACGGTCATTGTCTTTGCAGACTTTATGTTCACATTTTTCTTTGTCTTGATGGTAAGCGTATTTCCAGCCACAGTAGTCTCGATATATGGAAGAAGGTTGTCGTCTGCTTCTATTGTAATCTTTTCAGATGATCCGTAAGTGATTTGCACATTCATAGAACCTTCACTGGCAAGAGAAGTAAAAGCACTAACGGTGCGCTCTGCTTTTTTTACCTGGCCATTTCCTTTAATGGTTTCCCAGCGCTGTGCGAAGGTTTGTAAACTTGTAAATGCTAATAAGGCAACGAGTAACTTTTTCATTGTAAGATTTTTTAATTTTTCATGTATGATCCCGTGTAACGAAGCAGCCTGCATTAAGTTACAATTGCTTGTAAAAAATTTTTCTCTTTTGTATTTCCTAATATAAAAACATAAAAATCTTTACGAATAAACACAAAAAAGCCGGAAATAGATCCGGCTAAATAATTATCATAAGGAACGAAACCTATAACTCTATTTTACTTTGCTTCTACCTCCTCTGCGGCTTCGTAGTTGATATTGTTTTCTGCAATATCAGTCAATAACGAATCGGCTTCTTTTTCTTCTGCAAGAGTTTGAGAAAGTAAATCGGCAACTTCTGAAAGGCCAAGTGTTATGGCTAATTGATTAAGTCCTCCATAAGTAGAAATTTCATAATGCTCTACTTTTTGTGCTGCCAGTATTAAACCTACATCTCTTGTGCTTGTCCCTTCTTCTGTGTCTTCGATAATGCTTTCACCTTCTTTTGTAATACCCTCCATGGCTTCGCACTTTTTACCCTGGGCTTTTTTGCCGAGTGCTTCAAATGCTTGCTCAAGACGGGTTACATGTGTTTTAGTTACTTCGAGGTGATCTGCAAAAGCGCCCTGTAATTCTGTTGAGGTAGCTGCCTTTTTCATCTTTGGAAGGGTCTTTACTAAATGCTTTTCAGCCCAGTAAATATCCTTCAGTTCATCGATAAAGAAATCTTTCAGCATTTCATCTGAGGCGCCTTTGCCAGCTGCAGAAGACTGGGTTGCTGAAGCCTTTCCGGATTTTGATTTAGTTGTTGTACTCATGTCTATAATGTTTTTTATTTGGTTAATGATATTAAATAGGTAAATAAATACCATGCCAGTTCTATGGTATATTTATCTAATAAGATTCATTTCCCGATTTTATATTATGGCGCATAAAGAAGGAAATAATTGGCACTTCAATCAATGCAAATTGCCGATTATAACAGGAAAACCGTGTTCAGTAAACCTTGCTCTGGACGATTTATATGCGTTAAATTCTTATAAGCCATTAGTAAAGCTTTTTTTAATCAAATAATTTCTGGCTATGTTGGGATATTAAAACGGATTTGGGTAAAGTAATACACTCTTTGAAAAAACTTTTTATTGCCTGGTCAAGTGAAGGCATTAAGGAACCTCTTTTGGAAGCCAACACTGAGTACAAAGGAATGCTTGCCTTCGCTGATATTTGATAAACAGTTTTTCCAATAATCAACCCGGAATTATAACCTGCCTGGTCCGCAATTTTTATTGCAAAATCCTTCCAGGTTATTGCTCCCTCGTTTGCAAGGTGCCAAATTCCTTTCTCATCATCAATTAACAATGTAAGTAGTGCTTCAGCTAAATGAGGAGCATAAGTTGGCGATACAATGACATCATCAGCAGCGGTAAAAATATTATTTTTTGATAAAGAGTTTAAAACATTAAAGGCAAAGTTGTGCATATCCCACGGGCCAAAAAAGGCGCTGGTCCTTACTATCAGCGCATCTGGATTTTCATGTAAAATAGTTTCTTCCGCTTTTGCTTTCGATGCTCCATAAATATTTAGAGGATCTACTGGATCATCTTCAAGATAGGGCTCATTTTTTTTGCCATTAAAAACAAGATCTGATGAGATAGTAACAAATGAAATATTTCTCTTCTTACATTCCCGGCACAATAAGACAGCGCCGGTAGTATTTGATTCAAAACATTTGTCCTGTTCCTCCTCCGCATCTTCCACTCTTACATATCCTGCAGTATTAATAATTGCCCACGGTTTGTATTCATCGAGAAATCCCCCTATACTTTTTTCTTCTGATATATCCAGATCGTCCCTGCCTGTAAGTATGTAGGGAATGTTTCGGGAACTGCAAACTTTTCCGATGGCTTGCCCAAGTGTGCCGGTTTTACCTGTTATTACCAAAGGCCTTTTCCACAGTAGCTTTTCGGCAGGTTTTCTTTGACAATTGCCGTTATAATAAAAGCGCTCAGGGTGATGCCACCAACCCTTTTGTTCTAATAGGGAATGGGGAAACTCTTTTTCACGAATGATACTCGTTATCAACCGGGCAATGGCTGTAGGCCTTGGTAACGAAGACTGCAAATCAAAAGCACCGGGTTCGTAATCCATATTTGCACTGGTAAGCAATTTGTTCCAACCGAAGGCCCCGAACAGGGACCAAAAAGTAATAGCTTTTACATCTACGCCATTTTCCAAAGCTTCATGGCAGGCAGTTCTTATTTCATTAAGCCACCTTAACTGGTCTTCACGCCCGGCATTCAAATGTGCTTCAGTAATCGCAATTGGCAGATGGTATCTCTCCCAGGCTTCTTTAAGCAACAACGATAATCCAAATGGATTTCCGTGGTTAACCCTGATCGCTTCCGCATCGGCGTATTCCTGTAGCTCGTTACCTCCATGTGTGTGCGGGGGATATTTAATTAAGTCATCGTCTAAAAATCTCTCCGAGGTTACATAGTAGTTGAATCCCATTATATCCGGCGGCATGGCATTATCTATAAAAAAATTCAATGCCTTTTCTGAAATGCCCAGTCTTGTAAAATAATTCCACATTGCATGGCCCTTTCTTATTTTGCCACAAAGCAAATCATAAGTGCACCAGCGTCTTTCATTTTCAAATGCTGCCTGGTACTTTAATGATGAAGTGCTGTATGTTTTTGAAAGATCTTCTGTTTGCACGAGCATTGCCTGCGGGTTTATTTTACGTATTTCCTGCATAGCAAGTATGATCGCCTTCACCTGGTTAAGCAACATTTTTACGAAGGATACGTCATTTTTTTTATGCGGATACCATAAGCCGTATAAGCCGCTAAAACGTGCTGTGGTAAGGGGTTCGTTGATGGGTGTATAATATTGAACCCACGGAAAATTTTCGGCCACCTCCTTCGCATACCCGGCAAATAGCCCTGGGAAATTTTCATCTAAAAGATTTGTAAACGATGGGCCGCTTCCATGATGCAGCAGTCCTACGACCGGCGTAATTCCCTTTGCATTTAATTCATTTAAACGCTTATTGGTGAAAGTAAAATTAATGGGTTGACCAGGAAGAGGTTGATGTTTTTCCCATAAAACGGGATAGCGCAAAACTTTTATGCCAAGTGTTGAAATTAATTCTATATCGACTGCACGATCATAGTGACCTGATAATTCGCATTGGTCGAAATATGAGTCTTCTACACGGTTAATGGTGCATTCTATTCCTCCCCAATACTCAAGTTTGTAGTTCTTGTATTTTTTCTCCGCCGGCATAATCGTGAGGTTCGGTTTGCATTAATTTTCTGAACGTAGTTAATGACTGTGCGACCACCTGGTCCATATTATAATACTTATAAGTAGCCAACCTTCCTACAAAAAATGCTTCCGGAGAAGACAATGCAAGCTGTTGATATTTCTTATAAAGTGCAGCATTTTCGGGGCGTGGTACAGGATAATAAGGATCACCTTCCGCACGTGGATATTCGTAAACGATACTTGTTTTAGGATGTACCTGGCCCGTTAGGTATTTGAAATCTGTTATTCGCGTGTAAGCCTGCTCGTTAGGATAGTTAATGGTGCCGGTTTCCTGGAATTTTTCAGCATTGATAGTTTGAAATTCAAACTCCAGGGAGCGGTAAGGAAGTTTACCGTAACAATAATCGAAATAATAATCAACAGGCCCTGTATAAATCATTTTTTTGTAAGGAATATCATTTTTAATTTCTTTATAGTCTGTGTTGAGCATCACCTTTATATTAGGATTGTGCAACATCTTTTCAAACATTTTCGTATAGCCATGTAATGGCATAACCTGGTAAGTGTCTGAAAAGTAGCGATCGTCCTTATTAGTTCTCACCGGTACTCTTGAAGTTACCGATGCATCAAGCTGAGAAGGATCAAGGTCCCACTGCTTCCGTGTATAACCCCGGAAAAACTTTTCATAAAGCTCTCTTCCTACTTTACTTACCACTACATCTTCTGAAGTCCGCACGGGATTTACTGCTTCGGCCTTTGAAGCATAAAAATCCTCAAGCTCATCTGATGTCAGGTTCAGGTTATACATTTTATTGATGGTAGTAAGGTTAATGGGAATCGGGAGTAATTGCCCATCTACACTTGCTAAAACCCTGTGTTCATACGGCCTCCAGGCAGTGAACATACTTAAATAATCGAAAACTTCTTTTGAGTTAGTGTGAAAGATATGAGGCCCGTATTTATGTATGAGGATGCCATCTTCGTTATAATAATCAAAGGCATTACCGCCAATGTGATTTCTTTTATCAACTAATAAAATCTTTTTACCGAGTTTGGATAATCTCTCTGCAAGAACACTGCCCGCAAAGCCAGCACCCACAATCATAAAATCAAACATAAGCACCTTCTTTTTTAATAGTAATGGTTGGATTCTTTTTGTTTTTCAAAGTTGTACTTATATGTTGCTTTATTTGACGCCACGTTTCATCCCAGGAATTTTCTTTGAGAAAAAGGTCAACACTTCTTAGCCACTTTCTTTTTTCTGTACTTTTTTTCGCCAACTCTTTTTCACCTGCGAGGATAAAAGAATCGGCATCATCAAATATCTGCACAAGATTATTTAAACCATAAGGAGTTACTACATCTACAATTGCCGATGACAGCACAGGTACGCCTGCAGCTAAATACTCCGGTGTTTTGGTTGGGCTGATATACTTCGTAGAATCATTAAGTAAAAATGGAATCAATGCGATATCCCAATCTGCGAGGTATGCAGGCAATTCTTCATAAGTTTTCGGTCCCAGGTAATTAATATTTGGTGATACCGGGAGAGTCGCAGGATCAATTTTTATAACCGGCCCAATAATTACAAAACTCCATTCAGGCTTTCTTATAGCCACTTCCCTTAATAGTTCTATGTCAAATCTTTCATCTATTACACCATAAAAACCAAAAATCCGTTGCCTGATATTTTTTTGATCGGGGGGAATATTCATAGTGCCTCTTGCCTGCATAAAATGATCTTTATCAATGCTGCTGGGGAAGGGAAAAATGTTATTGTGCAAACTCTTTTTTGCCTGGTAAAGATTATGGCCGCCCGTAAGTACCAGATCCGCTATCCTGAATAGCTCTTTTTCCTTTTGCTTTAAATCCGCCGGAGCAAATTTAAAATTAGAAAGTTCATCCATGCAATCGTACACTATAAGCTCGGGTTGTAAATGATTGCTGATCGTTAAAGCCATGGGCGTATAGTACCAATGAATATAATTTTCAATTTTGTTGTCATTATAAAAAGCAGACAGTAAAATTTTTTGCTGGAAAACAATTTCTTCCTCTGTATAACTATCAGGCAAATGCGAGGTGACAATCCAAAGATTTTCCCCATCTTTTTTTATTTCAAGAAATGATTTACCGGCGGGTTCATATACCGGCTCTTCTATAAAATATACCCGGCCGTGCCGTGCGAACCTGTTCATTAAATGTTGAGGCCTTTGGTAAACAAACTTCCACCTTATATGACAAAAACAGATGAGATCCATACTTTAAAGTTTTTAGGATAAGAAAAAAATTGTATGTAAGAGCTCCTTTGCTACAAATATGCCACATCAAAAGACGCTGTCACCCTAACTTTCACATAAATATAAATAACCTTAATGTGTAAAAAAATCCTCAATAAAAAAGTAAATGTAGAAAAGCGGTATCAACGATTTTTGTCACTAATACATGGAAGCTGCGGGGGAATTAAAAACTGTAAAATTATAAGGGACTTGGAAAATAATGAACGTTCACAATAAAAGAAGTTGCGTAAAAGAAATTTGCTGAAATTTAAGTTCTTATAGCATTACTTTTTTAGGATTTTGCACATCAAACATGAAACGAAGAGTTCCCTTTTAAAAACAATTTTTTGAAATTTAATCAGTTATTATAATCATGGCAGTAACAAAATTCATGTTTGCAACGGGAATAGAAAATAGCTATCCCAATATCATATTACCGGGCGGTAAAATTAAGCGTGTGGACGAAATGGAAAAGACCGGGCATTATAACAATTGGGAAACTGATTTTATGTTGGTAAAAGAATTGGGAATTGAATTCCTTCGTTACGGAACTCCGTATTATACCAATCATGTTGGGCCAGATCAATACAACTGGGATTTCTCTGATATGACTTTCAACAAGCTTAATGAAATGGGAATTACACCGATTGTGGATCTATGTCATTTTGGTGTACCAGATTGGATGGGTAATTTTCAAAATCCCGCATTTCCTTTCTTGTTCGCAGAGTATGCAAAAGCCTTTTCTACCCGTTTTCCTCACTTGAAATTGTACACGCCTATAAATGAGATATTTATTGCGGCTATGTTCTCTGCGCAGTATGGCTGGTGGAATGAATGCCTGCAATCAGACCACGCCTTCGTAACAGCACTTAAGCATTTGTGTAAAGCAAATGTGATGGCTATGCACGAGATACTGAAAGTGCAGCCTGAAGCGACTTTCATCCAAAGTGAATCATCAGAATATTTTCACGCCATGGACCCGCTGGCCTCACCGCTGGCTCGTTTTCTCAATAAGAAACGTTTCCTTTCCCTTGATCTTACCTATGGTTATCCTTTAAATGTAAATATGTATGAATACCTGCTTGCCAATGGTATGACATCGGAAGAATATAAATGGTTTACTGAAAACCAGGTAAAAGCAAGGTGTATAATGGGCAATGATTACTATGTAACTAACGAACATATTGTTCATGCCGATGGCTCTACGCAGGCTGCCGGTGAAATTTTCGGTTACTATGTTATTACGAGCCAGTATTACAGGCGATACAAATTGCCGATTATGCATACCGAGACAAATATTAAAATGCCGGCATCTAAGGAATGGCTTTTAAAACAATGGGCCAATGTTCACCGGCTAAAGCACGATGGCATCCCCATATTAGGTTTCACCTGGTATAGCCTTACGCACCAGGTAGATTGGGATTCTGCATTAAGAAACGATGATGGAATTGTAAATGAATTGGGCTTATACGATCTTGCCAGAAAAATAACACCAGTAGGAGAAGCCTACAAACAATTAATCAGCCAGTGGCAAGATATATTAACAGAAGAGAGTTATGGCCTTGCATTTCACAACGCATAAATAGTTAACGGATAAAAATCACTTTTTCTTTAATAATATTTGCGGTAAAATGTGAGAATAAATCGATAGCAGTTATCCTCTTCTCAAAAGTTACCATCTCTTTTTTTTCCACGGTATCATGTTCTTCAGATGGCTTTTCAAAAAATGGAAATATTCCATCCTGAATTCTTAAAAATGAAAAACTCTTTGTTGAGCTAGAAATGATATTAATGCGGTCAAGATTTGTCATATATATTATTTTATTAAAACAGGTATAATTTCTATGCCAAAATCAGTTAAAAAGTATACTGTAAAATTTACGAAGGGGTTATAAAATAATTTGCTCCTTTCGGGGAATAAACACTTGATATACTTGTAAACACACATCGGGCTGCAACCTTGTATGACATGTAAAAGATAACTTTGAATTGTCTAATATTTATTTATGACGAAGAAACAAAGTGCAGGAATTTTAGTGTATAGAAAAAAAGGAAATGAATTAGAAGTTTTTCTTGTTCACCCCGGCGGCCCATTTTGGAAAAAAAAAGATGTCGGTGCATGGAGTATTCCCAAAGGAGAATTCAGCGATGATGAAAACTCTTTAGATGCTGCTAAGAGGGAATTTTTTGAAGAGACAGGATTTAATATTTCAGGGAATTTTATTGAGCTTCAGCCTGTAAAATTAAAGAGTGGTAAGATCGTTTTTGCATGGGCTGTTGAGGGTGATATTGATGCTGATAACATTGAAAGTAATTTATTTGAAATAGAGTGGCCACCACGTTCAGGCAAAATGCAATTGTTTCCGGAAGTTGACAGTGCGGAATGGTTTACTGTTGAAGAAGCGAAGAAAAAGATGAATGTGATGCAGGTAGAATTTCTTCAAGAGCTTGTGCAAATACTTGCGAAGCGATAGAGAGGTATTTACAAGCCGACGAGAATGCGTAGTACGACCGACAAAACCACTCTTATTTGTAACTTTGGTTTATGCGGCAGCGAATTTGCATTGATACGTCAGTTTTTTGGTGGATACTTTGACGAAGAATTTGTCGCCTCACATGGCCGCTATATTTTCCAATCAATAATTTCATTTGACCATTCTGCTTTATAAGGTGCAGTAATTTTTATGTAATTATCCGTATAGCCATCCATCATGCCATTCTTATTGCGGCCTTCAAAAAGTACTTCCCTTATCTGGCCCTCGTGCTGTTTGCCGAACTCCTGTAGTTTTTTATAAGACAAGGAGCGTAAGATTTTTGTGCGCTCATTTCGAATATTAACGGGCACAACCGGTTCGATGTTTAAAGCATGTGTATTATCTCTTTCTGAATAAGTAAATACATGGAAATAAGAAGCGTCTATTGATTTTAAAAAGCCAAGAGTCTCTTTAAAATCATCATCTGTTTCTCCGGGAAAACCTGTTATTACATCAACACCAATACAACAATGCGGAAGTAATTTTTTAATAAGTACAACCTTGTCATGGTATAACTCTTTTTTATAACGCCTTCTCATTTGCCCAAGAATTTTATTGCTGCCACTTTGCAAAGGAATATGAAAATGCGGCATTATTTTTTTGCTCCGGGCAACAAATCTTATTATTTCATCAGACAATAAATTAGGCTCAATAGATGAAATACGATACCGTGGTACGCCATCATTTATTTCCAATTGCTGCAATAATTTATAGAAACCTGTTTTTTCGCCTTCACCATTCTTGCCAAAGTCACCGAGGTTAATTCCGGTAAGCACAATTTCTTTAACACCTTCTTCAGCAATTATTTTTACTTCATTCAAAACATTTGCAATAGTGTTGCTTCTGCTTTTTCCTCTTGCCATTGGTATGGTGCAGAATGAACAATTGTAATCACAACCATCTTGTACTTTAAGAAAAGTCCTTGTTCTGTTGTTAATGGAAAAAGAAGAATTGAAGCCATTTACGTCTTCAATATCGCAACTACATATTTTTGCCGAATCGCCTTTTGTTAGCTGCTTAAGATGATGGGTAATATTAAATTTTTCTGCGGCACCTAAGACAAGATCCACTCCGTTTATTTCTGCAACTTCTTTGGGCTTTAGTTGCGCATAGCAACCTGTAATTACTACCATTGCCTCAGGCGCCCGCCTTTGTATTCTTCTTACAAGTTGCCGGCATTCTTTATCGGCGTTATCGGTTACAGAGCAGGTGTTTATTACATATACATCAGCCTCATCCGTAAAATCTTTTTTTACAAACCCATCCTGCTCCAGCAATCTCTCGATAGAAGAGGTTTCTGAATAATTGAGCTTGCAACCCAATGTATGTAACGCTACTGATTTACTTTGCGGCATAAGCGTGCAAAAATAATCAATCCATGAAAAACGGATCATTGTTAATCGTAATAAAGCCTGGAATTTTTTTTAGCTAATCGGCATTTATTCCTTCTCGAGAAATTCTTCAATTAAATTTGCCGCGTTGAACTTTGGCATGATACCATCGTTTATCGATTCTATTGTGCCTAAATAGGTGCCGTGTCCGCCCGGAAAAATTGCTAACTCACAATTAGGAATGGTGCGATACATTTCAACAGCATGTTCCGCGCTGCCAACATCATTGTTGGCGTTAATTACTAAGGTGGCCGCTTTTATAGCTTTTATTTTTTCATCAGGCCAGCCTTTGAATTCTTTCATTCTTTGAACATCTTTTCTAAACATATTCATTAATGCTTCAGCGTTATTATTTGCAGTTAAAAAACCTTCTTGTAAAACCTTTGGCATATTATCAATCGTTGCATCTTCGAACCCTGCCCAAAACCCGGGAGCCGCTGCACTTCTTTTGTAAAAGGTAGATGCTAAAATTATTTTATTAATTATCTCAGGATGCCGGATTGTAAGTTCTATCAGTGTTTGTCCGCCGTTACTGAAGCCTAAAAAATCTGCTTTGGCTATGTTGAGATTTTTTAAAAGCGCAGCAATATCATCTGCATCCTGTTCGAATGTAAGATCTGCATCACGGTCATTCGTATGGCCATGTGCCTGCAATTCTACGGCAATAACCTGGCGTTGTTTTTCAAGCAAAGGAATAATTCTTCCGAATGATGTTTGTATAGTAGAGCCGCCACCGTGTATAAGTACAAGCGGTTTGCCTTGACCATAAATCTCATGATACATTTTGAGCCCGTTGACCTCGGCATACCCGCTTTCGAAATAATTTTTGCTAATCATCTCTTTTGCTTTAAAAGTTTAGATAATGTATCATCCCAAAAATTAAAGAAAAATATAAATGCTTTCATGGCACTTTAACGAAATCTCCTAAATCATATCTTTCAACTTCTCCACCACTATATCAACTTCTTCTTTTGTATTGTGTTTACTAAAAGAAAATCTTACTGTAATGTAATTTGGATTGTTGTTAATGGCACGTATCACATGGCTGCCCGCATCTGCACCGGAAGTGCAGGCGCTGCCACCGCTGGCACAAATATTATTTATGTCAAGGTTGAAGAGCAGCATTTCAGATTTTTCTGTTTTTGGAAAAGCAACACTTAAAACTGTGTAAAGACTATTGCCATCCTGGTCGCCATTTAAAAAAACGCCGGGGATTTGCTGTTGCAATTTTTCCCGCATATAATTTTTTATTCCGGCAATATAGCTGCAGTCTTTTTCATGATTCGCTGTAGCCAGCTCAAGTGCTTTCGCAAAGCCAACAATGCCATAAAGATTCTCAGTTCCCGCCCGCATATTGCGCTCCTGGCTGCCACCTTGTATAAAAGGATTTATTTTTATGTTTTCGTTTATATACAAGATACCTACACCTTTCGGCCCGTGAAATTTATGGCTGGCTGCGGTGATAAAATGTACAGGCAATTTCCTAATGTTGAATGAATAATGCCCTACTGTTTGTACAGTATCCGAATGAAAAATGGCCTTGTATTTTTTACAAAGATTCCCAACCTCTTCAATGTTGGTTATGTTTCCTGTTTCATTGTTAGCATGCATCAGCGACACCAAACATTTTTCCGTACTTTCTTCTAATATTTTTTCAAGGTCATTTAAGTCAATATGCCCGTCAGGCAACACTTTTACATTGCTTAATTTGATGCCTTCGCTATTGTGTAAATATTCAACGCAGTGCAAAGTAGCGTGATGCTCAAGTGGCGAACTTATTATGTGGCGGCAACCAAGGTCACGTATTGCTCCGTTGATAGCTGTGTTAGTGCTTTCAGTACCGCCGCTGGTAAAGAATATTTCAGCGGGATGCGCATTTAAAATTTTTGCCACAGACTTTCTTGCATTCTCAATAGCCATTCTTGTTTCCCGCCCGTAAGAATATATGGAAGATGGATTACCAAATTTTTCTGTCAAGTATGGCATCATTGCATTCAATACTTCGGGGTCAAGAGCTGTGGTAGCAGCGTTATCAAAATAAATTCTTTCCATAATTATTATTGTAAAAAAAAATTGCAGTGAGGCAAGATAGGCTTCAGTACAATTGTTAAACGAGGGCAAAATTATTAAAAAGAAAATAAAGAAGCAGATGCAACGATCCTATGTAGTTTGTCATGCTTGTATGTGAGCATCAAACTAATATTTACATGTTTCAATCAACGGTTTTAGACATCCTTTTAATATCTTTAGAGAGTGAAAAAAGATAAAAAAATATTGGTTGACGTTGATTGACAAACTGACCAATTCTATTGAAAATATTGTTTCGGGAGACATCTTTGACACTGATATTTTTCAACTTTTAGGCAATGACACAAAACAAATCAATAAGGCAGAGTGGCAATTTAAGTGGCAAGAACAACTGAAACTTACAGGCCGGGAAACGTATAAACTTGTAATCAAAGACAACCCGAAAATTATTCAGGGACTCATAAGTTTAACTGACCAGGGTGACCATATTTACATGCACTTAATTGAAAGTGCAAAGTTCAATAAAGGCAAGACAAAAATTTATACGGGTGTCCCAGGGAACTTAGTTGCTTTTGCTTGTAAACTTTCGTTCGACAAGGGATATGATGGTTATCTCGCATTTGACGCGAAGACTACTCTAAATAAAACATTACCAGGAAACACTTTTTGCAACTCATTTTCGTGGAACAAAAATGATGATTGAAACTCCGGCAGCAAATAGATTGATTAACCGTTACTTTAAATCATAAATAAAATGGGACTAATCAGAGAACCAAAAAATGTTGACTTCACTGTTCTTGACAAACCTTGGACAGAAGAAGAACGAAAAGAATTTAGTGCTTTTATAAAATTGCGTAAAGAGCAAAGGAAAAGAAGTCTACGTAAGGTGAAAACAACGAATGGTAAAAAAACTTCTGTTTAGTCATAGTTGCTTCGTTATCGAATATAATAGCGCGAACGCTCACGTGGAATCCTGTTATCCCGACTGCAAAGCTGTATCGCAAAGCGCATCAGATGGCTTCATGAATATCTTTCATAATTTTTTTTGCGATATTCTGCGCAGTTGTTTCAAAGTTGCTTTCTGAATAGATTCTAATGATAGGCTCAGTGTTGCTGGTTCGCAGGTGCACCCAGTCTTTGTCGAATTCAATCTTTAAGCCATCTTCCGTGTTGATAGGGTGGTTTTTATATTTATCTTTTATTTTATTAAAAACGTCTTTTACATCCACATTTGTTTCAATGGAAATTTTATTTTTTGATATAAAATAATCCGGGAATAAACCCCTGAATTGCTTAATGCTTTTGCCGGAATGCGCAAGATGACTAAGAAATAATCCAATGCCAATCAGGGCATCGCGGCCATAATGAAAATCTGGAACAATAATTCCGCCGTTTCCTTCACCACCGATTACGGCGTTCACTTCTTTCATTTTATTTACCACGTTCACTTCACCAACAGCCGAAGGAAAATATTCACCGCCGTGTTGAAGTGTAACTTCTTTCAGCGCCTTTGTAGATGACATGTTGCTGACGGTATTTCCCTTTCTATTGCTTAATATGTAGTCGGCTACTGCCACTAAAGTATATTCTTCTCCAAACATACTGCCGTCTTCACATACAAAGCAAAGCCTGTCCACATCAGGGTCTACAGCAATTCCAAGAGAGGCGTTTTTCTTTTTCACCTCGTTGCTCAGCGTGGATAAATGCTCCGGTAAAGGTTCCGGGTTATGATCAAATTTTCCATTTACTTCTCCATTGATTACCGTTACTTCTTTTACGCCAAGTTCTTTTAGCAGGGCCGGAATATATATAGCACCGGAACTGTTTATTGCATCGACAACAATTTTAAATTTTGCTTTTTTTATAGCAGCAACATCTACCAGGGGATAATTAATCACTTCGGCAATATGCTTGCGCAGGTATGAATCGTCTGAAAAATATTTACCTGTTTTTTCAACCGTTGCAAAAGTGAAATCTTCTGCTTCAGCTATTTCCAGGATTTTTGCGCCATCTTCAGCACTTATAAATTCACCCTCGCTGTTCAGGAGTTTTAAAGCATTCCATTCTTTTGGATTATGGCTTGCCGTTATGATAATTCCGCCGGCTGCTTTTTCATTTTTCACCGCGATCTCTACAGTTGGCGTGGTGGTAACTCCGAGGTCTGTAACATCAAACCCGTAAGCCAGCAATGTATTAGAGCATAAACTATTCACCATCGCGCCGCTCATTCTTCCATCCCGGCCGATTATAATAGCGCCGGTTTTACCGGATGCCTGTAGCCAGCCTGCATAGGCTGCGCTAAATTTCACAATATCCAAAGGTGAAAGATTGCTTCCCGGTTTGCCTCCAATTGTACCCCTGATGCCGGAAATGCTTTTTATAAGTGCCACTATTTCTTTTTTATTTTATGATGTTGCAAATTAAATAAAAACTGATACATCCAGTCTTTTGTGGCTTTTCAAGCAGTAGCGCTTACTTATAAATTAATGATAAACTTTAAGGACGCTTCGTGCCGGTAGGCTCTAAACATAAGGCGCTGTGAAGTAATTTAATAACCTGTTACATTTGCCTACAATTAGTGACGTATGATAAATACAAAACCATGGTTTAAGGATTGGTTTAATTCGCCTTATTATCATCAACT
>JBDTSD010000072.1:0-20023 GCA_039931355.1 Ginsengibacter sp. | reverse complement strand
CAATTGAGGCCGCATTGATGGCAACCAACCGGCGGCCAGGCCTGTTCAGAGACAATTATGGGTTTATGCATATTATTGGTTTTGAGGAGAGTTTTTATTTGCGGGAAAAAGAAAAACTGAAAGATCAAATTATAGAGCTGAAGGATGTAAGAATAATCGCTTCCGATATAAGCGGGGATGCCATAAACATTTCAAAAATAAATGCAGGAGCAGCAGGTGTAGAAGCTTTGATTGAATTTGGTATAGGTGATTTTGAGGAAACTAATATTCCCGAAAATAAAACAGGGATCGTTTATTTTAATCCTGAATATGGTGAAAGAATGGGTGATAAAACAGAACTTGAAGAAACCTATGGTAGAATTGGTGACTTCCTTAAGAAAAAATGTAAAGGCTATACCGGTTATGTATTTACGGGTAATCCTGGTCTTGCAAAAAAGATAGGGTTAAAAGCTAAACGCAAAATAGAGTTCTATACTGGCAAGATAGATTGTCGTTTATTAGAATATGAACTATACGCTGGCACAAAAAGAACTGATCGCCCTTTCGAAAAAAGGGTTGAATGAATATTAATAGAGAACTAAGAGCAGTTATTTTTTATAATAGTTGTTTTTAAATTTCCTTGCAACTTTTAAATCTAAGCGCTACATTTACACCCAACCTGCAAGAAAATTTTCACTTGCTTTCCCTCCTCTGAATTACAAATACTCCATTTATTAGATAGGAATCGAATCCATTACCACAGATCTATGCTGTTATAATTATGTATAGCTGCGGCCCTGATTCCGCTTCCTCTGAAAAATTTCAATGGATCAATATTCATGTAATGGTATTCCCGCTTTAGGCAAACCAAAAAGTAATTAGAATCGTTAGTCACCAAAATATACCAGGTCTGCGGTTTAGATAGACGTTTCCAAATATTCTACGAAAGTTTATTCATTATTTAAAACAGGTACAATGAGCAGGCACGTATTAAGTATTAATGGCAACAATGCAATGAATTATCTTCTTAAAACAGGATTCTCTGACAAATACACAGTTATCACGGTAGCAAATGTGTTTGATGCTATGCAGGAATTAAAAGAAAATGAGAAAATTGAAATGGTACTACTGGACATAGATTATCACACCGAAGAATGTGTAGATTTTGTTCAACATCTTAACAGCAGCACAATATATTCTTGTCCTGTGATTTTATTAGGTAGTGTAAATAAAAAAGAAATAGCAGAAAATCTCGGGCAACACAGGGATGTAAGAGAATCTTTTATAAAGCCTTTCGATCCTGCAAATCTTTCAAAATCTATAGATGACTTCGTTTCATTAAATCTGGCATCATAATTATAGCCAATGATAAAACGCGTAACTATGAATACTTTTTGCACAGCTTACATAAGGCAAGTACAAGGAACAGAATTTTATTTTGTGAAAAAGTTTTCAACCTTCCCTGAATTAAATGGCATGCCCGATATACTTGAAGATTTTGGCATGCATACTGATTTTAAAACTGCCTGCAGCATTGCCAAAATTACTGATCCGTTAATTCAGAAAAATCTGCTTGAGACAATTACGAACGAAGAATCCGGGCAGGGTAAAGTGATTCACATGAATTCATTAAATGCTGCGAAGGTAGCTCAGTGAAATTTTTTGACGGGAGAGTGATTTCCGTTATTACTAATAAACCAGCACTGCACGTGAGTGGTTTTAGTCTAAGGATTAAAAAGCGTTCTCATCACCTCTTACCAGTGTATATATTGTCAGAAACATAATTTGTATATCCAGCCACAAAGTCCAGTTTTCCAAATACCATAAGTCCTTATTCACCCTACTCTCAATTTGTTCAGGAGAAGTAATTTCTCCCCTAAAGCCATGTATTTGGGCCCATCCCGTTATACCTGGTTTTAGAAACTGTCTTATCATGTATTGGTTAACGGTTTTTGAATAGTCATCCGTATGCTTTAGCATGTGAGGTCGCGGGCCTATCACGCTCATTTCTCCTTTGAATACATTTAAGAATTGAGGAAACTCGTCGAGACTGGTTTTGCGGATAAATTTGCCTATTCGCGTTATACGTGCATCACCTTTTGTAGCCTGCTTTATATCAGAATCCTGGTTGTTATATTGCATGCTTCTGAATTTTAGGCAGTTGAACGCAGTATTGTTTTTACCGCTTCTTTTTTGTGAAAAGAAAATTGGTCCGCGTGATTCTATAAAAATTAATAAACCTAATATGGGGATCATCCATGAAAGGATAAGAACTATCACCAAAGAACTAACTATTACATCAAGAATTCGCTTTTTTAATCTATTGCCCACATCGTCGAGCGGTTCGCTTCTTAACGAAAGTATAGGTAAGTCTCTGAAATAGTCTACATGTATTGATTGATTTATAAATTTTGAAAGATTCGGAACTATTTTAAAACGAATAAATTCTCTTTCTGCGGCGTACATAAGAGAGTATATTTCGTTGTTTTGCTCCGGGGTGATAGTTGAAAAAATTTCCTCTACATTGTACTCTTTTGCTATCTGAAGCGTATTGCTCAAATCCGATAAAATAGGATAATGTGACAGTTCGCGGAGGTTTTGCTTATCCTCTATAAAACCTACCAGGCGTGTGCTGAAGCCATCTTCTTCAAAATACCTTGATAATTTTTTAGCCGTTTCATTGTAGCCTAAAATAAGTACCCTTTTTAAAAGATGATGCCGGGCTCTGAAATATTTTTTTATTCCCAGGTATAAAAAGCGATTTAAGAATAAACCCAACCCAAACCCAATTAAGGTTATAACTATGTAAATGCGGGAAACGACCAACTCACGTGTGAAAAATAAATAAACCAATATGCATATACACCACAATAGGTACACCTGCATAGTTCTTTTCGTAAAAAAATTAAAATTTAGAATAATGTTACCGGTATACGTTCTGCAGATAAAGGATAGTAGTAGCCAAAGCCCGTTTGCTACCACAAGGTATTGAAGATATTGGTGGATATCATTCGCGGGAATTTTGTCTATAAAAAAAATCTCGGCAATTACATAAATAATATTTAAAATGATAAGATCCAGGCCTATAAGGGTCATTTTAAGGTATCGTTCAAACTGTCTGTTCATGTCCCAATTTTTTTTCTAACTCTGTCGCAATTTAATTTTAAATCATCTGATCAAGTTGCATCAAGTACTTCCGATAAATTTTACTGGAATAACTAAAAGAGACAATGTTTTATTGTAATCGCCTGATCTTTTTGCGAATTTTATATAAGATGTTATTCAAAACTATCTATATAATTTGTTTTAAATATTAAATCATTTCGAAATTTCCCATCACGAGGAAAAATTCATAAAATGATCGTTAGGTTTTGCGCCTTACATTAGCTTTAGCAGGACATGAAAGCTTTTATTGGTAACAATTGTTGGAAGCGATATGCCTATTGTGAGTATGAAAAAATGTATAATAGGGAGGCCCGGGTTTAAATGGCGTTTACCGATTTATCGGACATTAGCGAAAGATTTTCTGATAGAGAATCTTGTAGCTCTATAATATTTTCTTTTTCAAGTTCGGCAATTATCGCGAAGCCCAGGCTGGGAAGATTTACCTTTACAGTTTTATTTTTGATCGAGATAAACTTGCCTTCCATTCTATATGACGGGCTATTCATGACTTTTACGCTATCATTGATATTCACATTAGTCCTTTCAACTTTTAAAGAAGGGTAATTATTTGAAAAGTCCTTAATGGTTTCTATTTCTTCATCTTTTATCACGGCAGGTTGTCCCAACCAATATAGAACACTTACAACTCCCTCTGCTTTATAAAGACGGGAAATTTGGCTTTCACTAATATGTACAAATACGTAAGATTTAAAGAGTGGTTCACTTTGCGTTCTATTCCTCCACGACACATTCGGTCTTACGTTGTTTACAGGGCAAAAATTTTCAATTTTCCATTTGGTGAACAAGCCGGCGATCTTTTTTTCGCATAAAGGCCTTGTATAAACGGCATACCAATTCTTCTGCATTTTCTCTTTTTTAAAATTTAAAGTTGCAGTCATTCAAAGGATCAATGTTCTTTACCTTGGGAGTTATTGGTATTATTAAGAATCAAAAAAAACAGTAAGTGTAAATCTTCTATCTTAAACAATACCACTTATATTCATCCCTTCGGCGTGAATTTTAAAAATGGAATTTTCCATAGTTAGTTGCAAATATCTAAGCCATCAAGATGTTTACAATCTCGACTATGATGTTCATTAGGATTGGAATTCGTAATTGGAGGGGTTATTAGACCTAATTATATAGTAATGGAATACTATAAGGCTAGTTGAGAATTTTATAGAATTTGGAATGCTCTTTAGGAAGTTCGAATTAAATTACAACAATCAATTGTTGTGAAATGCAAACATAATAGTTAAAGAAGTAATATCCAAATTTCTGCTTTTCATAATGATCTTTAGACAGGGCTTTTTGTGTTAAATAATTGTAGCCTTTTTCAAAAAAAAATTCCCAATCAAATTTTTTCTTTCATATCCTCTTTTTTATTGTGACTCACCTTCAGGGCAGCAACGAATACTGCGCCGCCAATAATGTTTCCGGGCACCGCCAGGCTTATAAAGTGAATATAGTTATTGAAAGTAATAGTGTTTCCACTCATCATAGCTGTAAACATTTCAACTGAGCCAACAATGCAGTGATGAAGCCCTGCAACACCTATCACAAAAGTTACAAGCATAATCAGTAAAATTTTGCTGATAGTTTCTGTTGTAGAAGATATTAGCCAGGTAAGCAACCCCATTAGCCATCCGGCGAATACCGCACTCCCTAATAATGAAGTCCATGAATAATGTGGAATTTGCGCTGCTATATGCTGAAATGCCTCCGGCCGTATTATTTGCATTTGTACCGGCAACCTGGACAAGATAAAGCTGAAAATTAAGCAGCCCAGAAGATTGCCACTAAGTACAATACCCCATAAGCGAATAAGGCTCTTAATATTTTTTCTGCTACTTAAAACGGGAATTACAGCAATTGTTGTTTGTTCTGTAAACAGTTCCTCACGGCCAATTATAACAAATAAAAATCCGAGAGGATAGCTCAACGCCATTAACAGGTGCATTGCCGGATCGCTTATCCTATGCTCGAATAAAGAAAACAGAACGCCCATTAGTAGTATACTAAAGCCAATTTCAAGGCCTGCAGCCAAAGCAGATAAAAATAATGACCATGAGGGGCGGGAGTGTTGCAGCAAACCATCTTTACTAAGTTGTTCCAATATTTCATGGACCTGGCTGGGATTAGTTGAACTTTTGGCCATTTAAAAAAATTGTCAAAATGATAAATACTTGCGTGTAAAAATATTCTTTATTGCATTCGTATTACACTTATGTTATCCGGATGTTCGACTAACTCTAAAATTTCATGGAAAAATTATTTAAAATAGTCTCATGTTAAGTGTTTCCTAAAACACCTGCTGTTATACATGTGACACTTTCTTTTTTTTATCTTGCCGCTCTTAAATTCAATTAATGAAGAACATTTTACTTGTTATTAATATCGTTTTGGTTTTTTTGGTTGGCTTTCTTTATTACCTCCATTTTAGCAGCAACAAGAAAGCTGTGATACAAAAAGAAGCATCATCTTCAACGCCCCGGGAGAATGAATCTTCCAGGGTCGCCTATATTGACCTGGATTCACTTCAAAATAACTATGTGTATTACAAAAAGATAAAATCGGATTTTGAACGTAAGCAAGCTGCAGCTAATGATGAAATTACTGCCTTGCAAAAAAAATACCAGGCAAGGGCGATGCAGTTACAACAAAAAGGCCCCTCCATGAATCAACAGGAACAGGAATCGGCTATGCAGGAAATAAATAAAATGCAACAGGACTTACAGGAAAAAAAGCAAGGGTTTGACAATAATCTTTATAATACGAATTCAAAAATGAAAGAGGATATTTTATTACGAATTCAAAATTATTTGAAGGAATATAATAAGAATGGTAAGTATTCTTACATATTTTCATACGAGCCCGGCTTTATGTTTTATAAAGATTCTACGCTTGATATTACCCCTGATGTAATAGGGGGACTTAATGAATTGTATTCGGAAAATAAAAAATGATTCACCTTAGCAGTCTCAAATAAATATATATCTTCAATCCCGTTTACTAAAACGGGATTTTTTTATGAGCGAACATGCTACTTCCTTCAAGCCTAGCCTCCGGCTTTTTGATGCAACAATGATTGTGGCAGGGTCTATGATCGGCTCAGGAATTTTTATCGTAAGCGCCGACATTACAAGAAATGTTGGGAGCGCCGGTTGGCTTATTGTTGTTTGGCTGCTCACCGGCTTTATGACCCTTACCGCTGCTTTAAGTTATGGAGAATTAAGCGCCATGTTTCCAAAGGCTGGCGGACAATATGTTTATCTTAAAGAAGCTTACAACCCACTTACCGGCTTTGTATACGGATGGAGTTTTTTTGCAGTAATTCAGACAGGAACTATAGCTGCGGTAGGAGTAGCCTTTTCGAAATTTGCCGGTTATTTTTTTCCGATGCTTGAGTTGAAGGATGAAAACATAATATTCCAGGCAGGCTTTTTTAAACTATATCCTGCACAGATATTGTCCATTCTCCTCATTATGTTTCTTACCTGGACAAATACCAGGGGAGTTAAGGGTGGCAAATGGATTCAGAACATTTTTACTTCTACCAAAATTCTTTCTTTATTTGGTTTAATAATAGCTGGGATCATTTTTTTTAAACCAGGCGTCTGGAGCGCCAACTGGACGGGCGCATTTGATATGAAGAACTTAAGCGCCGATGGTGGAGTGGAAGGAGTGGTTGGAGCCGGTATATTGGGTGCAATCGCAGCGAGTATGGTGGGTTCTATATTCAGCAGCGATGCCTGGAACAATGTAACCTTTATCGCAGGTGAAATTGAAAATCCAAAGCGCAATATTGGCCTTAGCCTTTTTCTTGGCACTTTCATAGTTACCATTATTTACGTATGCGCTAACCTGATGTACATAGCAGTGTTGCCATTACATGATCTTGCCTTCGCTTCCCAGGACAGGGTTGCTGTTGCGGCAGCTAACTCGATGTTCGGAGGTATTGGCACCTACGTAATTGCTGTAATGATAATGATCTCGACATTCGGCTGTAACAATGGTTTGATCCTTGCCGGTGCCAGGGTTTATTATAGTATGGCGAAAGATGGTGTATTTTTTAAAAGGGCGGCGACATTAAATAAAAATGCAGTGCCGGCATGGGCTCTGTGGGCGCAGTGGGTAGTAGCTTCGCTTTTATGCCTTAGCGGCAAGTATGGCGATTTGTTGGATATGATTTCGTTTGTTGTGGTAATCTTTTATGTGCTCACTATTTTCGGAATATTTATTTTAAGAAAAAAAATGCCCGATGCGGAAAGGCCTTATAAAGCATTTGGCTATCCCGTATTACCGGCAATCTATATTTTGATGGGGCTTACATTTTGCGTATTACTCATAATATATAAACCCCAGTTTACATGGCCGGGCCTTATAATTGCGGCGCTAGGTATTCCTATTTATTATTTAGTTTCGCCGGGCAAGAAATCAAATTCTATTTAAATGCCTCCTGATTTTGACCAACTTTTCACTGACATTTCAAAACTAAAAGTTGCTGTAATAGGTGATGTAATGCTTGACACGTATTGGTGGGGTAATGTGGAGCGAATATCTCCTGAAGCACCCGTGCCTGTGGTGGCGCTAAGCAAAAGAGAAAAAAGAATTGGCGGAGCAGGTAACGTAGCCTTAAATATACAATCCTTAGGAGCATCAGTCGCCGTGCTTACTATTTTAGGTGATGACGAAGATGGAACCCAACTAAGAGAATTACTGAAAGAAAAGAATATTGATTTACGCTTTATTCTTGAGAGCAAAAAAAGAATAACAACCAATAAGATCAGGATAATAAGCCGTAACCAGCAAATGATGCGGCTCGATGCTGAGCACACTGAAGATATTGATGAAACGGATGAAACCAAACTGCAGGGCCAAATAGAAAAATATATTGTAAACGAACGACCTGATATTGTAATACTTGAAGACTATAACAAAGGAATTCTTACAAAAAATATTATTGAGCAGACAATAGCCTTTTGTAATCAAAATAATATTCCCACATCTGTTGATCCAAAAAGAAAAAACTTTTTCGCCTACAAAAATGCAACGTTGTTTAAGCCTAACCTGCATGAGGTATTTACCAGCCTCAACATTTTGCCCCAAGATGTTTCGGGCGAGATGCTTTCCGACATTCATGAGCGGTTAAAAAAACATCTTGATCATAAAATTTCAATGATTACTTTATCTGAGAAGGGAATATTTTACCAGGAAGGGAATCATAAAAATGTGATTCCTTCCCATCGAAGAAACATAGCTGATGTTAGCGGAGCCGGAGATACCGTAATAGCAGTGGCCTCTCTTGTATATGCATCCACAAAAGATATACTCCTTACAGCAGAAATAGCCAATATCGCCGGCGGCATAGTTTGCGAAGAAGTAGGGACGGCTGCTATTAATAAAGAAAAATTGCTGGAGGAATGTAAGGCTTTGATTAAGTAAATTTATATGGAAAGATTAAAGTCTGTTTAAAAAAAATAACATTCGGTTACCTCGCAATAAAAATGAAATTCTGTTTAAAATTACATAATGAGTAAATTTTCAATCGCTATCCATGGCGGCGCCGGAACTATTGTAAAGGAAGATATGACGCCTGAACTTGAAACAGCCTACAGGAAATCTCTGCAACAGGCCATGGATGCAGGTTACGCGGTTTTAGAAAACGGCGGTACATCAATAAACGCAGTGATAGCTGCAGTAGTAGTATTGGAAGATGATCCTTTATTCAATGCAGGCAAAGGTTCGGTATTTACAAAAAAAGGTTTGAACGAAATGGATGCAGCTATTATGGATGGTAGCACACTTGATGCCGGTGCCATTGCGGGTGTTAGAAATATTCGTAACCCGGTAGAACTTGCCGAGGAAGTGATGTTGTATAGCGGGCACGTTTTTTTAAGCGGTAAGGGTGCAAATGATTTTGCGATAAAACAAGGGATAAAATTAGAACCCGATGAATATTTTTATTCAGAATATCGTTATGATCAATGGAGAGAAATAAGAGATAGTGATCTCTACCAGCTCGACCATAAAAGTGACAAACTCGTGGGATTAATGAAGAATAAAAAATTTGGAACTGTGGGCGCTGTAGCTTGTGACGAGGAAGGCAATATTGCCGCAGCAACATCCACCGGGGGAATGACGAATAAAAGATATGGGCGCATAGGAGATAGTCCCATGATAGGAGTAGGCACTTATGCCAATAATAAAACCTGCGCAATTTCATGCACGGGCCACGGAGAAATCTTCATAAAAGCGGTTGCCGCTTATGACGTTAGCTGCCTGATGGAATATAAAAATATGACTTTGCAGCAGGCATGCGAAGAAGTTGTTTTTAAGAAATTAATTGAGCTAAAAGGTGAAGGTGGCCTGATAGGAATGGATGCAAAAGGCAACGCAGCCCTGGTTTTTAATAGTGCGGGCATGTACCGGGCATTTAAAAATAGTGATGGGGAAAGCCTGGTGGCTATCTATGGAAATTAGTTGCTGAAAGTGATGCTGACTTTTTTAAAGCCCGTACTTTTTAAAAAAGTTTCAATAATATTTTTACTTCTATCGCCGGCTTGCTGCAGTATGTTTTGTTGCACCGCTCTTTTTGTAATTTCATTTTTTATTTTCACTTTCAGCTCGGTTACTTCTGCCTCAGTCCACTCACCTTTTTCGTCAAAAGTTTCAAAGCCGGACGGATTCACGATCGTATTCAATATTTGAGCGCGGGGTAAATTCACATGTATCGAATCTCCAAAAGTGTGCACATCGTTTTGTTGTAGTTTCTTTAGATCCACACCTGCAATTACTTTTCCCCTGCCAATAATCACAAGCCTTTCAGAAGAAGGCACGAGAATCATGTTCATTCCTGCAGACATTAGAGAAGGTAAGCCATTGCCTGTTTTTATTTTATCCATTACCACTTCGTCAGAGTAAGTTATTGTTATCAATTGAGCAAGTGTATTGATCTCTTTTATAATCACCGGCGTTTCTTCAATTAACACTGGTTGGCTGCGAAAAATATTTTTAAATGAAGGGAACCATTTTATTTTTTGCAATAAAAAAATGAGCAGCAGAACGGAAACCGCGATGATCAAATATTTTTGTAAGGTTTTTTTCATTTATTGCAGATAGGACTTACCGGGATTGAAATTGATACTGATATTTTCAAAACCTTCTTTCTTTAAAAAATTATTTATAAAGAGGGTGGCATTGGCTTCAGCAGTTGTGAAGATACCCAGCGAATCTGCACTTTGCTTTATTTGATTTTCCGCCTGTGCGGCCAGTGCATCTCTCTCTTGTGTTGAAAATTTTGTTCTGAACATTGATACATCCTGGTAAGCAACTTTCACATCTTCCGGTTTGATATTTATATAAAACAAGGTTGCGTGCGGAAGTGTAAGGGAAATACTTTTTCCATCAATATGAATATTTTTTTCATCAATCTTCGACATATCCACACCAGCTACCAGCGAGGCTTTGCAACTCATCAATATTTTTCGGTCTCCCACTTTGTACCATGTTTTATTGTCATTGGCTTTTATAATTTTGGTCACAACATATTCAGCAGT
Source organism: Ginsengibacter sp. (assembly GCA_039931355.1). Lineage (GTDB taxonomy): Bacteria > Bacteroidota > Bacteroidia > Chitinophagales > Chitinophagaceae > Ginsengibacter. The sequence continues at coordinate 9,320 of JBDTSD010000072.1, read as the reverse complement.
TGCAAGGCCGCTCATTTTTTGCAAGCCCAAAACCTCCTGCATTTTATTCTCTTCTTTTTTTGCTGAGCAATGAAAATTAAGTATAGAGAAAACGAAGAATAAAATGAAATAAATTCGCATGCTGCAATTTACAAAATCGAAAATTGCTTCGGGAAAACACAGTATCAATTAACTTTGAAACACATGAAAAAAATTGCGGTAATTGTTGCGGGGGGGAAAGGTACACGGATGAATAGTGATTTGCCAAAGCAGTTCATGCTTTTAAAAAACAAGCCAGTATTATATTATACAATTAAGCCTTTTTTAGATGCTTTTCCAGATATGGAATTTATACTTGTATTACCATCGGAGCATATAGGCAAAGGGCAGGAAATCATTGACGGCTATTTCTCCCGTTCACATTTTCGGCTGTGCGAGGGTGGTAGTACCCGTTTTAATTCCGTTCAAAACGGCCTTGCGTTAATCAAAGATGAATGCATAATTTTCGTTCACGATGGCGTTAGGTGTCTATTATCAGCTGATTTAATAACGCGATGCTTTGAGGCTGCCGTACAAACCGGCACTGCCATACCGGCGATTGACAGTAAGGATAGCCTTCGGCTACTTACGGGCAATGGAAATAAAATGCTTAACAGGAATAAAGTAAAGATTATTCAGACTCCCCAAACTTTTCATAGTAAAATATTATTACCGGCTTTTAATATTGATTACAAAGCGAAGTTTACTGATGAGGCATCGGTTGTAGAAGCTTATGGTCTTAAAGTAAATATCATCGAAGGAGAAGAGAACAACATTAAGATCACCACACCTTTTGATATTCAATTAGCCGAAAACTTATTGCTTGAATAATTTAGCAATTGCAGGCAACCTGTTCAATTTTATACCTGCATATTTTTCTTCGGTGGCTCCGAAGCTGCTATAGAACCAGGCTAAATTTTTGACATCGCTTCCTTCAAAATCCAGAATCAATTTCTCTCCTGCGTGGTCCTGTATAAAAGCGTCTATCAGTAAGTGTGAGGCTCCGGAAGTTCTCCCGTTAGGATGGTTACCAACTAAAATATAATATGCCCTTTCTTTTGAAAAGAACCACACGCAGGAAGCCACCAATTGCTGTTGCGAAGAATAGACGCCATATGTGATTGCTTTATTTTTTTCTTTGAGAATCGAAAATAATTTAGAGAAGTTTTCATAATCATGATCTGCTACCGGGGAGAAGTTTTTTGTTTTTTCTTTTGCAAGTACTATGATATCCTCAAGATGGATATTTGTTTTTACTTCGTTACCTGCTTCCCTTGCATGCTTAATGTTCCTCACATGGCTTTTCGCATATTTAGCCGAAAGAGTGCTATAGTTACCTTCAAGAAAAAGAATGTAATTTCTTCTTTCATATATATCATAACCTGTTCCGGAAAAAACATTTTCTTTATTCATATAGAAATCCCAATATTTAAATTTTTGGGGTATGTTGTCAAGAAAATATTTTACTATTTCGGCAGAAATATTATTACCAAAAATGCCGAGCGAGGCCGTAAAGAAAGGTTGGTATAAATAATAAATGCCAAATTTTTTATTCCATGTCAACGGCATTACCATTTCATAATCGCGTTCCGTATTTTCTTCTTTGAATAAAACCAGTGCATCCCAATTACGGCTCATTGTATCGAGATAAAACGTATAAGCGTAGATCAAGCTATTGCCTGCTGCATCTATACAGCGATCCCATTTTACCTTATCAATATCCTGTTGTGGTAAGTATGAGATTTTCAACTTTTATTATTTTAATGTTGATAAATTATAACCCTTGTTGGTTTATTAATTTGGAAGCGCTGAAATTTTGGAGATCAATGCTGAAGGATATTTTTTTCCAAAAGCGTTTATCAGGTATGGTTTGCTTAAAATAATCATCATACACTTTGCTGTAAATAAGCGGAAAGTAAATATTCACAAGATTTTTGAAAATTGATAATTGCAAACCGGCGTCATAAATAAATTTTCCGGTAGGTGCATCTTTTTTCCACGTTTCTGCATAAGTTCCTACATCAAAAAAAACTTTTAATGGAAGTTTAAATGGAAGAACCTGTAATGGATTTAATTTTTTTGGAAAATCAGTTGTAAAATTTGCGGCGGCCAACCAATCGTCTGTCTTTCCAATTTTACTATTCAGTAAATCTGTCCTTACCTTAAAGGCGCCATCTCTTATCATTAATTGCTGGGAAGAAAATTTTTCAAATTCATTTCTTCCATAAAAATAATTGCTGTAAGTATAATCTTCATAGCCATTTGCTCCGCTCATATTTAGATGATACCGGTCGGTTTCATATTGTTTATTTATTGTTTTATCACCGATATAAATAAACTTTCCACCAAAGAGCCGGACATTCATTCCACCACCTTTAGCATAATTAAAAAAATAATTTCCTTCAAAAGCCAGCCGGATAAAGTCTTTTGCCTGTTCGCCAACCAATGTAGCGGTGTAAGGATACAATGCCCGGTTATTATCTATGGATAATTTTAATTGATTTAGATAGCGATTTGTTTTTGGATAAGAAATAGTTTCAGCCTGGCTAATGGTATCTCTTGTAAACAGCAAGCCGGTTTCTTTTATAAAATAGGTTTTCCATTGAATGGCTTTTGTGACGGTGCTTAGTGGATTTTTATTTCGGAATACAAACCTGATTGAAGGAACAAGTTTGGAAAACCCGAGAAAGTTTTTTTTGCCAGTCGAATCTGTATATTCATCTACATTGAATTTTTCACCGCTTAATGAAAGCTCCGTTTTTCTAATAAAGCCATAACTCATTATGTTGTATCCTGCTTTGCCTATCCCTGCAAATTGCTTGCTACCTGTACCATACATTGGTACCACGATAAAATGAAATGCAGGCTCTGGTAATGTATAATTGTGTACGAGGCCGCCTATCATGAACTTATCATAAAAATTAATACCTACAGCGGGTGAAATAAAAATATAATTATGTTGATCCGTTTCCTTAAGACTGATAAAAGATTTTACCCTTGTATCTTTTTTTTCTTCCGGCTTTAGCTTTCCCTTTGTTGACAACAATGCAAAAACCGAATCAATATTTTTGTTGCTTACATCTTCAATTACTCTTTTGAAATCTTGAGGATATGGATGCCTGAATTTCCACCTGTTGTAATATGCGTGAAGGCAACTATCAAATAGTGGCTGGCCTATATAATCTTCCAACACTTTCATCCATTGGCCAGTTTTATAATAGGCGACTTCATTGTAATTGAGTGATGAAAAATTTTCGGAATTCGTTTCAATTGCTTGATCGGTTTTTGCAGCAACCATTGAGCGAAAAATAAGATCATTGGCATTTTCCGGATACCTTGATTGAATAAATTTTTCGTTTGATGTCAAGTCTGATTGGGTTGGATATTTTATCGCCAAATACCTGTTATCAAAATAAGTATTCATCCCCTCATCCATCCACGGATGCTCTCTTTCATTGGTTGCGAGAATCCCGTAGTTCCAGTTGTGGCCTACTTCATGTTCAATAGTGAAGTCGAGCTCTTTTTCAGATTGAGTTGGCGAAATGCTTGTGATAGTTGGATACTCCATGCCACCACTAAATCCCATTTTAGCTTCAACTGCACTTACGATTTTGTAAGGATATTCTCCCAGCCATTGGCTTCTTGTTCTCACAGCATCTTTTAGAAAGCCAATACTATTTTTCCAAACTTCTTTCCCGGAAGGAGTAAAAAAAGAATACGCGTCAATGATTTTTCCGGATTGCAAAGCAAGCGTATCATGTAAAACGATGAAATCTTTATCAGCAAACCATGCAAAGTCATGAACATTGTCTTGTAAATAATTTAATGTTTTTACACTTTGCACTTTCGAAGGAGGAATAATAACAGGCTTGATTTTTATTGCCGGAGTTTTTTGATTTTGCAAAGAATGATTTTGTTTCTTCCCTGCTGATTTCTTATTTGCAGCGGTAGGTCTTTCTGCTTTTTCAGGCTGTGGTTTAACTTTTGTTTTTTGCTGATTGATGGTTACCGTCTTCTCATAGTTGGTGACTAATTGATTACTCACAGCAACCTGGTCACTAATATTTTTTGCCGCTCTTTCTTTCAACCATTTTCTTTCTTCCGCATTTTGTAATTCTCCCGTAGCGGCGACGACATAGTTTTCAGGAAGTGTTATCTGCACATTGAAATTACCGAACTCGCTATAAAATTCGCCCTGGTCGAGATATGGAATCGGGTGCCATCCTTTGGCGTCATACACAGCAGGCTTGGGATACCATTGGGTTATTTGGTAAGTATTACCCACACGGCCACCCCTTGAAAAATTAAAAGGAATTTTTTCATGAAAAGGTGTCGTAATTTTTATAGTATTTCCGGGTGCAAGAGCAACCGGCAAAATAAGTTTTGCGACATCAATATAAAGGGGATGATCTTGCAGCAAGGCTGCTATTCCATTCACGCGAAAGTCCATCCGGTTTATGTATCCGCGTTTATCATTATCACTAAAGTAAAAATCTGTCCTCCCCATTTTCAGCAACTGCTCACTGAAAGCAGTGCGGTCATTTTTGTATGCATTTTGCCAAAGATGAAACCAGATGAAGCGAAGTGTATCAGGGGAGTTATTTGTGTAATCAATTATTTCATAACCGTCAAGCGTATTGTCAACATCGTTTAGCGTCACATCTATTTTATAATTTACCTGCTGTTGAAAATATGGTTGCTGGCAGAGGGCGCATTGCAGTTGAAGCAAGAAGAAAAAAAATAGAAAAGGCTTTTTCAAAACTGATATTTCACCAAATATAAAAAATGATTGCTAAGAAAATGTGGCGGTAAGTATTGCCGATGGCAGGTTATTTATCGAATGTCCAGTCCGGCACTATCAATGATTACGTAATCTATAAATGAAGTTAGCAACAAAAGCTGATAAAAATTCTGTTAGCCCTAACCCAAGATAACCAAAGAAGTAAAGACGATGAAACGCACATCGGATAAGCTATTGGCAATACTAGTGTAAGCTGTATTTTACTGTCAGAAAGTTATTGTAAGTAATTTGCGAATTAAGTAGCGTTGATAGGAAACGTAGTTCCAATTTCCAAATATCTATGTATTTCATTTGAATTTATTCCAACAATTTTATTAATATTCCAATTCTCAGTATTGCAGTTTTCAGGTTTATTTTCAAATGAAACATAAAATTTATTTAGCTCTCCATCTTTTAATATATAAATCATTATACAACCAAAATTATTAGCCGTGGTATTATCACTATACCATCCAAATATAGCATCGTTTGAAAATTGTTTTATTTTTCGATTTTGATTTCTTTCACTTGGCTGACTTATATGAATAAAATTATCGTACTGGCGAAGTCGATAAGTAATAAGGTTCTCATCTGTTTGAATCCTATCTAAAACTCCTTCACCTGTTATTCTATTTGGGTTAAAGGGAGGGATCGTAGTTTCATCATAATATTTCCAAACACCAAGTAACCCGAGCACCTTTCCTGAAAAGTTTAGCCATTTTGAGTCAAACCAATTATCTACCCGAATAACATACAACTCTTTTGGTTCAAAGATTTTCACTAGTCCCGATATAAATTGAAATCGAATATCACCAAATTCAATATTTAAAGTTTCAATTTTCATGGTCAATAAAATTACAGCTTGCTCTGGAATTACCGTGGACGTTGGCAGGTTTTACTTCCCCTTTCCTAAAAAAATAATTCTAATGGTGTGTATCATTATTTTAAAATCCAGCGCCAGCGAAATATTTTCAATGTAGATGATATCATACTTCATTCTTTCGATCATCTCTTCCACATTTTCAGCATAGCCAAACTTCACCATTCCCCAACTTGTAAGGCCAGGTTTTACTTTTAAAAGCAATTTATATTCTGGATGGTGGACGCTTATAAGATCAATATAATATTTCCTTTCCGGCCGTGGCCCAACAAGGCTCATCTCACCTTTCAAAATATTCCATAATTGAGGAAGTTCATCGAGGCGCCAACGGCGCATTGTTTTACCCCAGTTGGTAATTCTTTCATCATTATCACTGCTAAGCATAGGGCCGTTTTTTTCAGCGCCTGTTATCATTGACCTGAATTTGTAAATACAAAAAGGGCGGCCTTTGTACCCAAGGCGTTCCTGCTCAAAAAATATTTTTCCCCTGGATGATAATTTTGTTCTTATGGCTGTATATAATATCAATGGCGATAAAATAATTAAGCCAATAGACGCAAATAAGATATCAATCAGCCTCTTGATATTTTGTTGCCATGCATCCATCAGCCCTGAATGGATTTCGATAAGCGGTGTTCCCAGCACATTAGTCGTTCGTACAGCACCGCTTAACAAGTCTATTTTGTCGGGCATGATTTTTACATTCACTTCTTTCTCATTAACCAATTGTAAAATTTTTTCCAGGTTGGATCGCTCTTTTCTTTCAATAGCAATAATTACTTCGCTAATGTTGTACTCGTCAATGATGTTTTTAATACTATTGATATCGCCTAAATTGGGAATAAACATTGAAACTACATCGGCATCGGTATAGCCCGTGTTTATGAATCCGCGGATTTTGTATCCTGTTTTTTCTTTATTGGTTGTAATCGAATTATATATCTCCCCGGCATTTTGGCCGCTTCCGATTATAAGCGTGTTGAACCATACTTTTTCCTTCTGTAGTTGTTGGTGAGCTTTTGATAATAATAGCAGCCTGAAAAAATAAACGAAGGAGAATTGTAAAATGAACAGCGTAAAAAATTCATCATAATATACCGGGGTATTCTTCCTGCCGCTGTAAAATAAAATAATAAAAAAAAGCACGATACAGCCAACGAACGTGGTATTGAAAGTTGTCACTAATTCAATCAGCCGTGACTTATAATATATTCCTTTATACGCTCCAGATAAATGATAAAGTATCAGCCAGCAAATAGGTATTATAAATATACCCAGGTAAAAATACGGACCCGTATGAAATGTACCGTTACCGGTAATTTTGTGGAAATAATAAAATAGTATCCATGTAAGTGCCGAGGCTATAACATCACCCGATACATAAGAAATTATGTGCAGCTTTTTTCCCAATGTTTGTTCGCAGCGTTTAAGATCAGGTTACCTGGTTACGGTTAATTTTATCAAGAATCAAATGAGCAACTTCCATTGCACGCAGGCCGTCTACTTCAGATACAATGGTTGATTTATTATTGTTAATCGCATCAACAAAGCTTTGCAGCTCCAGCTTTATTGCGTTGTTTTCTTTTATTACCGGCGCAGCGATAGCAATGGTTTTCGTTCCGGTGTTTGTCTCAATATCAAAAGTAAAAACGTTTTTATCTGAAGGCGATTTATATTTTATCACCTCTGTTTTTTTATCTAAAAAATCTATACCGATATAGGAATCTTTTTGGAACAGCCGCATCTTGCGCATTTTCTTCATGCTTATACGTGATGAAGTAAGGTTTGCTACACATCCATTATCAAATTCAATACGAACGTTGGCAATATCAGGCGTATCACTCAAAACATTTACTCCATTAGCATAAATATTTTTAACGCTACTTTTTACAAGGCTTAAAATAATATCAATGTCATGTATCATCAGGTCGAGAATGACACTTACATCGGTGCCACGGGGGTTAAATTGAGACAAGCGATGTACTTCAAGAAACATGGGATTAAGGTCATAATCCTTTAACGCAAGAAAGGCAGGATTAAACCGCTCAACGTGACCAACCTGGAATTTTATGTTCGCTTCTTTGGCGAGCTTTACAAGTTCACGCGCCTCGGCCATTGTGTTTGCTAAAGGCTTTTCTACAAACACATGTTTGCTTTTCAGGATGGCCATTTTGCACAGCTCATGATGTGCAGTTGTAGGGGCTACGATATCCGCCATATCGCATGCATCCATAAGTTCACCGGCATCTTCAAATCTTTTTAACCCATATTGCTCAATTATCTTTTTTGCATTCGCGTCAGAAGGATCGAAAAATCCAACAATTTGTATATCGTCAATTTCCTTCCAGTTGTTTAAATGGAATTTGCCAAGATGCCCTACGCCAAATATCCCTAATGATAGCATACTTTCTATTTAATTCTGATAAAGATAATAAGAGGCAGACAAGCAGCATGAATAAAAGCACTGTTTCACAAATGTGTGAAATAATATTCATAAAAAAACCCCTGGAAAAGGGGCGATAATATAATTAAGACGTTTGATTCAGCAACCTCGAGTGTGAAAGGTAATTGGCGTTAGGGCTGAATAAAAACAGGCATGAACCGTTTTTGATTTTTTCTATAATTGGTTTATATACTTTAGAAGATAAGGCGGGGCATCCGAGGCTGCGCCCTATAAACCCCTGGCTTTTTACTATATTTTCACCAACATAAGTAGCACTGTGCATTACAATTGACCTGCTGTATGCATTATCATTGATACCTTTTTCTTCGCCTTCGAGATGAAGAGAAAAACCATGTGCGCCATTGTATGTGTCTTTAGTTACATAAAAACCAAGGCTGCTTTTAAAACTTTCGGGATCATTTGAAAATTGATTTGCAAACTCTTTCCCTGAATTGCGGCCATGTGCCACGTAAGTATTAAACAACAGCTTGAAATTTTTAAGATCAATTACAAACAATCTTTTTTCACTTGATGGCAAGGAGAAATCAACTATTGAAACAATATTATCATTTGCTAGTTTTCCTGCTGCGCATAATGAATTAAATCCCTTCAATGCAGTTTCATAGGCCATTTTTGACAAACCTAATGTTTGCAACTTAAGGCTGTCATACACTGATACTTTTTTAACCGGCGTTATTTCCCCACCGGTAAATGGTGCAGCATTATTAGTGATTCCTGGAGAAGAAGATGGCATAGTTGGATGCGGCTTCATCTTTGCAAATACAAAAGGAATGTGAATTAAAAAGATAAATGCCGAGCCAAGAAAAACATGAATTTTTTTAAGTGATTTATTCATTCAACGATTTTATTCAGTGTTATCAATGAGCTTAATTTTTAAATAAGCTACTTTTCAATGGGGTTGCGAAGATATCCTACAATCCTTTCTCATCCTATATTTCAGCGTCAAAATTTTCCACACATACAGGTTCTTACCAGTTCTTTAACAGGGGTTATTAGCCCCAAAATTGTAGTGTATATAAAACGAGATTATCATCAGATTATTGCCCCCAAAAAAACCTTAACGAACGGTGTTTTTAAAAACAAGCTAGCTTTCTATCCTTCATTTCTATCTTTTTTTACAACTATATTCCGCCCGGTGTATTTTTCAATTTTGTCTAATATCCAGAGCGAAAGTAGCA